>CAYLSF010001636.1:0-1788 GCA_964385675.1 uncultured Saprospiraceae bacterium | reverse complement strand
GCACTCGCATTGCTATAATCAAAAGTTAGTTTTTCCATTTTTTTGATAATTTTCTTCATAGTTAGGTTTTCCTAGATATTTTTTTGCTAATGAAAGATTTTTACCAAGTAAATTATGACCATCTATTTGACCTTCAAATATAAAATCTCCTATATCCATATCTAAATTTATTTAAATAACCCAATACATTTTTTGAATCTTCATACATCAAATTAATTTCAAATCTAATAATCGCCCAAGGACAATTCAGCTAAACAGAATTTTCAGAAAAAATTTTTGTACAAAAAAATTGAAATTTGACACTTTTTTGAACACTCTTTAAAAACTGCCAATTAAAACATACTGTTTCGTAAGATAAATTTTTCAAGCTCTGAAAAGAGCTTGAAAAACTTATCTTATCGCTTAGAAATAATTTGTTTTACAAAGATATATGCAAAAATTTACTTGCTGAAAATTCTAATATACAAAGCTACTTGACCTAATTTTTAATTCGTATGTAAAATAATTTTTTTGACTCTATTTACCATTGTTTGATAACACTTTTTATTAAAAAATTAATTTCATACGCTCTATTATTAGCTAATTGTATTTTACTAGCATTAGAATTTATTCCACTATATTTATTCAAGTAGGCTTGGGAGTCAAATAATCGTTGAAGTAAATTTTCTTTAAAGTCGCGTTGACTCATCGCCTTTTCAAATAATTCTCGTCCTTGCTTTATTTGTGCATCAGTAAAATTTTTCTTGCCAACCAACGCTAGACCTATCTTACCATTATCCATTGTTCTTAGACCAAATTCCATTCCTTTAATTCCATCAAAATGTATATGATAGCCCTTAGCTAGTAAATCTGAGTCATTTACTCCAAACCTTATATTTTTTCTCCAATTAACTAAAGTTTTACTTGTTTGTTTCGTTATATAAATGAAATCGTCTCCATAACCAGCTAATTTAATTGCATTTTTTACACCTTTAATAGAAGTTCCTATTGAGTTGAAACCAGGTGCATCCATAACTTTCATACTTAATACCGTTCCATTATCAACATATTCCATAAAATCATCATATGACAAACCAATATCATCATGATTCAATGTTAGGTTTCCTTTACTTTCTCTAAAAATAGAATACTGTTTTTCTATTCTACTTTCTGTTACATAATTACCATCTTTATCATGAAATGAAACTTTATAACTGTAATCAGCCATTACAATTTTAGTTTGATTATTAAGAGAAATTGTTTCAATGTTTGAATATTTTTCATTCTCTTGTAAACCATACGAATATCCTTGAGCTCGAGTAGAATGAGCATTAGTACTAAGTTGATTTAACGTTGCTCCAACAATACTAGGTTTTTTAATTTCTGTATTATTGTTTGTTTGCCCTGTACTTGAATTATTACTAGTTTTTTCATTAACTCTTTCATTGACTTCAAACTTTGAATCATATTCCAACCCTTCTAAATCTCCACCTTGAATAATCCTATTCTCGGCAAAAGCATAAGTACTATTCCACGGATACTCAGGAGCCAGCGGGTCAACAGATAAAAACTTACCCAATCTAGGATCATGTATTCTAAATCTAAAACTCACTGCCTGACCACCACGCCACTCAGCATCTTGTTCTTGACCATTGATCCCGATAGCTATCGGGACATAGCGATAATCTCCTGTAAATTTTCTATCAGGTATCACCCAACCATATGGATAGTAGTCAGAAGCAGAGATAACATTGGCTAAGTAGTAATCAGCTGTACCGCCTGCATCATGTCCATTGACCATATCCGAAA
>CAYLSF010001635.1:0-1789 GCA_964385675.1 uncultured Saprospiraceae bacterium | reverse complement strand
CTAATATATAAAAAATACATAATAAGATGAAATTATTTTTTTTTGTCATTTTTAAGTCTTTTATAATATGTAATACCATTAACTCTAAAGGCTTGATATGCGTTATTTGCTATATTCTGAAATATTCTTTTTTGTGTTTCGATTGGAGCAGCTAAAACTCCTTTAATATTAGGATGCGTATTATAGTTAGCATTATTAGGAGTAAGTTTATCATATTTTGACGGTAAATTCTTTAATGAATAAGTTCTTCCCCCAAAATAGCTACCTCTTTTATATGCTTCTACTTCATCATTTTTGTCATAAAAGAAATTAGGATAGCCTAAGACAGACGATTTAGCCCCTGAACTAAATTCTCCTGTTTCAAACTGATAAGCATGTTTAAGTTCATGTGCTATCATTGCTGTATTATCCATTAAACCTTTAGGTATCGCCATTTCAAAGTAACCATTATCAAAATTAAAAACAGCACCTCCATTCATCTCAGTAGTTGCACCACTTGTACTTGAATATTTATCACTCTCAAAAAGATCATACATTTGATTTGATTTTTTTAATTCTTTAAACTCCTTCATGATCTGTTTAAACTCTCCAAGTTTTTCTTGGAAACGACCTAATTTTTTATTTAGTTTTTTATTTAATCCTTTACGGTCTTTTTTAGATAAATCATCTCCAAGTAATTCTATAATTAAAGCTGTTATTTCATTATTATCTTCAGTTATTTGTTCTGTCATTTCATCAAATAATTTATTTAATAATTTCTCAGAACGTGGAGTAAACTCATTCCCATCCAACTCAATATTATTGATAGGATCATTAGCAACAAATTGATACGTAGAAAGTGTGATATATTTTTCAGAAAGATTATCAACAGCCGACCACCTCGCAATACTAGCATCATACCACCGAGCTCCATAGTCCAACCAATCCAAATCAAAATCCTCATTCAACTCCTTCCCATTATAATTATAAGGATTTGCTAACCCCTGCACCATACGCCCATACCCTTCCATCCGTAAACCAAACGGATAATAATGCTCTTCTTGCAAAATCTCACCCTCTTCTACCCGACCATCATTATTCACATCTGCAAAAGTAACCCGAGTATTTCCGAGGTGGTCTTTAAGTGAATACTCATATCGGTAAGCTTCTTCTCCTAAATAAGCTATACGCCCCTCACTAAAATAAATCGCTTCCAGTTCATCATTATAATATTCAAAACCTCCAGCGTATTGTTTAGTATTAATATTTCCTTCATTATCTGTCGTTCTTTTGGTCAGCTTAATCCCTGCTGCGTCATATATCCAAACGATTTCATTACCATTATTAAAGGTAACTTTATTCGGTAAATTTAGATGATTATATTCAATGGTAATGCCCTTATTCTTATCTTCAATCATATTACCATTGGCATCGTAAATGTAATCCGTATTAGTGGTATTACCATCTTTGAAACCTTTTAAGTCATTGAGGATATTATTTGCTCCAGCATCCGCTACGGCTTTTAATTGATTGCTATTATTGTGATAGGTATAACTTAAATTATCAATGACTCCAAAAGACACCGCTTCTTTATCACCATTGAGTGCTGTTGCCCCTCGTCTTTGTAAAGTTTGAATATTTCCATTCAAATCATAAGAGGCAGACATATTATAGCCATTCGCTTTAAAGGTGCTGTATTGTCCATTTACTTTTTCGCCGTAAGTTGCTTGTGTTAGACGATTTAGTTCGTCATATTGAAAACCATATTCTTGTATATCCTTACCTCTTACATGCCATTGTATGGCAGATA
>CAYLSF010001634.1:0-1790 GCA_964385675.1 uncultured Saprospiraceae bacterium | reverse complement strand
TGTTTATCAAAAGACCAGTATTGACTCATTCTTATTCGAATAAATTATTTTTTAAATTTTATCTCTAGCCATAAAATTTAGGCTTTTGCAAAGAACAAAGAACAGCTGCTTTAAGTGGCTGATTAATAGGTGATTAGCTGCTAATTACTAACGCCAAATTAATAATATTATAATAAAAAGTAGCCACTAAACTACATTGTAAATTATTGAGTACATTTTCCAGAATAGACTGCTTTCATGTAGTCTATTCTGGAAAATCTATATATCTATCTTTTTATAATGAGTACTGGGTGTTATCATACAATTCTATTAGAATATATGGTTTGTATTTTCCGCTGCCCTAATCATATTTCATCAAAGATAAAATGATTGCGAAATAACTACTCAAAAGAAGCCTTAGCCGTTAAGTTTCTTAATACAAATAAAGCCACTAATAAGATAACCATTGGAATCAAGGTGTAAGAAAAAGCAGTATCCGCTCCTACGGTTTTAAATAAATATCCGATAATCCGAGAACCTAATGTCCCGCCTAAGGCAGAAAATACGACGATTAATCCGGTCATCGGACTATGTAATCGTTTCGGTAAAGCACTCAATACTGCTGAATTTAATAAAGGATAAATCGGGGCAATAAATAAGCCTATTACTGGAAAAGCATACGCAGCTAATGGAATATCAGCAAAACTATTCACTTCTGTTCCTCCTCCACTCACTAATTGAGGTAAAACGAACTGTACCATCGCCATTGCTAAAATGATACAAACCGCTAATATGGAGACCCAAGAAAACCGTTGTGCTAAATATCCAGCAATAATCCGCCCTATCCCCAATGAAATCACTAATATACTGGATAGTTGAATACTAATATTTTCTTTTGCAGCTTCCGTCACACTTTCAGAAAAATTTAAAATACGCTCATTAAAGGAAGGCAACCACGTCATAATACCTTGCTCAATCATAACAAAAAGAAACGCACTCATCACAAAAATCAATACCAATATTTGAAGCAATAATTTAAACATCTGAACAAAATCATCTACAACATTAGCACCCGGTATTTCTCCTCCTTCATCAAATTTAACGCTATATAGAAATAGAAAAGATAAGCCAGTCAATCCTGCTAAAACCCAATAAACCCTTAGCCAACTATTTGGGTCGGTATCATTATTAAAAGCGGGAAATAGGAAAAAAGCTAAAGCAATACCAAACATAAAGACCCCTTCAATTCGACTCATCAAGCTATTATGCTCCTTCTCTCCTTCGGTTACCAAACCAATCATAGAGTAAACAGATACCTTAATCAAAGCAAAAGAAACGCCTACCGTAGCAAATAACAACTTAGCCGACCAGAACGAATTCCCAAAATACATTCCAATACAAGCAATAGTCACAAAAGCAATACCTGCTAACATGGAGCGTTTATAGCCAATTCGAGGCAAGAAAGAAGCGATAAAAAAGGAGACGATCGCAATCGGCATGTCTTTAAATAATTCCAACGTACTTGCCGTAACCTCATCTACGCCATAGACGTTTTGGGATTTTAAAATAACAATACCAACACTATTTAATAAAATAGCAAAAACGAAATAGTTGATAAATAAGGAGAGGGTAATCGCTCTTTTTTGATTCATGATATGGTTTTTATTTGACTTTCGAGAATCGACTTTTGACAATCGAAACGGTCATATATACGGTTCTATTGATTTCGGTAAAATATTAGACCTCAAATGTGATTCTCACATTTGAGGTCTAATATTACTTAATAGATGCTAGAATTTAAACTTTGTACT
>CAYLSF010001633.1:0-1793 GCA_964385675.1 uncultured Saprospiraceae bacterium | reverse complement strand
TTATAACTATCGGGAAAGCTGAAATTAATATAGAGATAAATTGGATAAATGATGTTTTAACGAGAAGAATAATGATAAAAGATACAGGTAAAACAATTAATTATCCAATTTTCACACATCATGAAGATGAGTTTTTATCTCACTTTATACTATTAGGCTATGGGTCAAATAATTTTACTAAATATTCACAACACAATTACGATGATGTTGTCATGAAAATGGTAGCTGGAGATGATAAATTTTATCATGTAAAATCTTTATTCCAAGACTATTCAGATGATTTTTATGATCCATTAGGGGTTTTAGATATTTTGGAACGCTATGAAGAAAAAGATATTGAAGGTAAAAGTGAAGAGGCTAAAATTGTAAAATCTATATTCTTAAATGCGTTAAATGATTTACTGGTAGATTATAAAATTAAAAAATTTAGGACAAGCTATCAATTCTTTAGAGGAGAAGAAGTTTTAGATTTAAAACATTTGAGTGAAGGGTATCGGTCTATGATTTTATTGGTGACCGATATTTTAATACGAGTGATTTCTATGCGTCCAAAGCCGTTAGAAGGCATTGGATTATTAAAAGAGAAGCCTTTTGTATTAGAAAACGTACTAAGAGAAACGAGAGGAACTATTCTAATAGATGAATTTAATCGTCATTTGCATCCTGAGTGGCAAAGAAGATTTTTAGATGATTTAAGAAAAGTTTTACCCAATATTCAGTTTGTCTTGACTACACATAGTCCTATTGCAGTATTAGGAAGAGAGGAAGATGAGGTGCAAGTATTAGAAATCAATGAAGCCGGGGAAATAGAAATTAAAAAGCATGAAGGTGGCACTAAAAACTTAGACGTTAGCTTGACGTTATTGAAGTATTTTGGGTTGGATTCAGTGGTAAGCCCACAGCTTCAAGAAAAAATAGACCGCTATTATGACTTACAACTAAAAGGTGAAAGAGACGAAGCTTTAGAGAAAGAATTGGAAGCAGCTAACTTAGGGATTCCTGTTTATGATTCTCGATATTTGAAGTTTTTAGAGTTTTTAAAAAAGCGAAATATTGATATTAGAAATTATGATGCTATAGAAGCCATTGATGTTAATGATGAAGAATGGGATGAACTCGAAAATGAATTAGCGGAACTATTAGATTAATACCTCATGAAATATCTCAAATATTTGCTAACGGATGAAGAATATCGTCAAAAGGCAGATGAATACACCCGAAAAAATTTTATCAAACAGAATAAAGTGCTTTTAAATCTATATCATCAAGGTACTGAGATAAAAAGTACGGATTTTAAAAGTGTTTGGTCTGAACTAAACGAGGTGCTTTGGCGAAAACAAGGCAAATGTTGCTGTATCTGTGAAACTAAAATAACTGATGCCTATGCAAGAGATATAGAACATTATCGTCCTAAAAACGAATATTGGTGGTTAGCTTATAATTATCAAAACTATTACCTAACCTGTGCGGAATGCAATCGTAAGTATAAACATATTAAATTTCCCTTATTGGATGAGACTCAAAAAGTTAACTACTCCAATAGAAAAAGTATTCAAGAAGAAAAGCCTTTGTTAATCAATCCCTTTTTTGATAATCCTTTAGACTATTTTAGGCTTCATTTTAGAGTCGCTTCTAACACCAATACTAATATAATGGCCATTATTCCAAAAGAAGGAATAACTGATAATTATGCCGCTCAGAAAGCTATAACTTCAGTTTCTATATACAATTTAAATCTATCTAAATTCTCCGAAATGCGTCATGAAATATTGAGAACATTTTTTAATAAATTT
>CAYLSF010001632.1:0-1799 GCA_964385675.1 uncultured Saprospiraceae bacterium | reverse complement strand
AACGCAAAAACTTAAAATAGATATTGCCTTAGAGCAATTTATGGCAGCAAGAAATACCTTACTCGGTGGCAAGGCGACTTTTACCCCTTATCGTCCGACTACCACTAAACCCTTTAACTTCTAAAACCAATCTAGTATGAAAAAATATCCCTATAAGTTTTTAGATGCTTACGAGCGTAAAGACAAAGACATCTTTAAAGGTCGCACAGAAGAAATCGAAGCCTTATATAAAATGGTGTTCGAAGCCGATATTTTATTGGTCTATGGAGCTTCGGGAACAGGAAAGACTAGTTTGATACAATGCGGCTTGGCAAATAAATTTAAAACCTACGATTGGTTAGCCCTAAATATTCGTAGAGGGCAAAATATCAATAGTAGCCTAGATAGGGTATTGTGTGAAGAAAGTGAGGGAATTTTCACCTATAAAAAGCAAGCTGGACAACATGAAATACAAGACCTAGGTAAAAAGTTAGAAACCATTTACCTCAATTCCTTTCGTCCGATTTATTTGATTTTTGACCAATTTGAAGAGTTGTATATTTTAGGAAACGATGAAGAACAAGATCGATTTATACAATACGTCAAAGCTATATTAGAGTTTAATCAACCTGTCAAAATGATCTTCTCCATACGGGAAGAATATTTGGGCTATTTACATAAGTTTGAGCGCATCGTACCACAGTTATTACAAAAAAAGCTACGCATAGAACCGATGAATATTACCAAAGTGCAAGAGGTAATAGCGGGTACAATGGCTTTAGCCCCTTCTACGACTAGTCTCAACCCCCAAATACTAGAAGACATTAAGCCTTTAGCGTCTTCTAGTATTAGTATTAAACCCGAAGAAATCAAAGCCTTTACTAAAGGTATTTTTGAGATACTTCAAGGCAAAGACACTACGGGCAAAAACAAAAAAGTCTTAACCATACAATTGCCCTATTTACAGGTTTTATTAGATAAAATTTATATCAATCAAACGGATGATAAAACGCACCAAACAGAAGCCATTTTTAGTTTGGAAGATTTAAAACAAGTCGGACAAATAGAGGATATTTTAAGAGATTTTTTGGAGGAACAGGTCATTATAATACATCAAAATTTACAATCACAATATCCATCTATCAAAGCTGATGATATTTGGCAAATCTTATCACCTTTTGTGACTTTGGAGGACACAAAAGAACCAATTACTTTAAACGAAATCCATCAAAAAGTACAAACGTTATTAACAAACAACAGTAATAATTTTACACAAGACCTAATAGAATCTTTTATTAAAAGTAAAATTATCCGATATATCGAACAAGATGATACTTACGAAATTGCTCATGATGCTTTAGCCGCTAAAATAGCTGAAAAACGTAGCGATGAGGAAATTGCCCTATTAGAAGTAAAGCGTTTAATAAAATCACAAACGGCTATATATCAAACGACTCAAGAATTTTATACCGAAAAACAATTGAATATTATTGAGCCTTATTTGGCGAAGTTAGATTTAACTAAAGATGAAAAGAACTTAATTTCAAGAAGCAAGGAAAGGGTCAAAAAAGACCAAGAAGAACGATTAAAATTCATCAAAAAAGAAGGTGAAAGAGAGAAAGAATTAAAGCGAGTTGCACTTGCTGGTACTTTGGTAATTATATTAATTGCGATATTTATAATGCCTTTCTTTTATATGTTAAAAGACGCACAAGAAGAAACCGAAAAATATATTTTTCGGTCTGCTGTTATGATACAACATTCTACAAAAAAACCTTTATTCAAAACTAAAGAAATGAAATATTCATCATGGATTAATT
>CAYLSF010001631.1:0-1800 GCA_964385675.1 uncultured Saprospiraceae bacterium | reverse complement strand
TGTAGTATTGCTATTCAAAAAGAATTTCAATAACAATTTGATCCTTGTCTTAGATGAAATTAGCGTAGTTAACATTTCGTTAAAATGAGTATATATTATGCTCGAATATGTTGATTCTTAATGCGTATTGAATAGACATTGAAAGCGACTTACTACTAAAATGAATAAGAAACGTTCAATATCTAATTTCATTCGGTTTTGCAACTTACAGCACCCAATATGTTACATCATCAGAAAATTGTTTCTTAAATACATTTTTTACATCTACAATAATTGGTTTTCCTTTAGAAATAGATGTAAAATAAGCTTCGTCTTTACTTAGAAACTCATCGTGATTTACAGCTATTACAATAGCATCATAATCATTTGCTGGTTTCTCAACTAACTCAAAACCATATTCGTGTTTAACTTCTTGATTGCTAGCGTGAGGATCGTAAGCGTCTACTTGTACAGAGAATTCTTTTAAACCGTTGATTACATCTGATACTTTTGAATTGCGAATATCGGTAACGTTTTCTTTAAAAGTGACACCCATTACTAGGACCTTAGCATCGGTAGGAATTTTACCTGCTTTAATAATCAGTTGTACAGTTCTACTAGCAATGAAATTTGCCATCCCATCATTGATTCTACGACCACTGAGGATAACTTGTGGATTATATCCCATTTTCACAGCTTTATAAGTCAGATAGTAAGGATCGACACCAATACAGTGTCCTCCTACTAATCCTGGAACAAAACGCAGAAAATTCCATTTTGTACCTGCTGCTGCCAAAACATCATGCGTATTAATATCCATCTTACTAAAAATCATCGCTAATTCATTCACAAAGGCAATATTAATATCTCTTTGTGCGTTCTCGATAACTTTTGCAGCTTCAGCAACTTTGATCGTTGCTGCCTTGTGAATACCCGCAGTGATAATGTGACCATATACCTTAGCAATTTCATCTAATGACTCTTCATCACATCCTGATACTACTTTAGTGATTTTGTCAACAGTATGAAGCTTGTCACCTGGATTGATCCGTTCGGGTGAATACCCAACTTTGAAGTCTACTCCCATTTTCAAACCTGAACCTTTTTCTACAATCGGTACACAGTCTTCTTCTGTACAACCTGGGTAAACAGTAGACTCATAAACAACATAGTCGCCTTTTTTGATGACTTTGCTGATCGTCTCAGAAGCACCAAGTACAGGTCGTAAATTAGGTACTTTATGTTCATCAACGGGCGTTGGTACAGCTACTACAAAGAAGTGTGCTGATCTCAAATCTTCTAAATTTGCAGTAAAAGTGATATTCTTATTATGAAAGGCTTCTGGTTCGAGTTCATTAGAGGGATCTTCACCTCGTTTCATCATCTCAACACGTGCCTCATTAATATCAAATCCGATAACATCGAAGTCTTTTGCAAATTCTAATGCAATAGGTAAGCCTACATATCCTAGCCCAATAACAGCTAGTTTTTTATCTCTATTAAGTAGTTTGTTATACATCTGTTCCAATTCTATTGTCTGGATGGAGATAAGATTTTGAGGGCAAATGTACAGAAATAGATTTTACACTTCCAAATGCTTTATTATAAATTGACTAAAAAAACTACTCAATAAACAGGAATTAATAATAAGTTAACTTTATCAACTATCAAATGCAATCCATGATTAAATAAGTAACATTTTAGCCTAGAGAATATTTTATTAAAAAGTTTTAGAAAATGGAGAATATTCGTTTTTGAAAGTTTCTAAGGATTCGTATTCCGTTTAAGTGTGGGAATTTTAATGTCTTTATGGATAATACC
>CAYLSF010001630.1:0-1801 GCA_964385675.1 uncultured Saprospiraceae bacterium | reverse complement strand
AGGAAAAGTTTTTAATCGTTTTTCTTGGTTATCGGGCATTAATAGATAAGCACAATACTGCTCTCCTTCTTTTCGGTAGCCCCCCATCCTACCATCATTTAGTATCTTAAATATTTTATGTGGTGTTCCATCCGCACTAGTCGGAAAACGCTGCCATTGTTGTTGAGGTGTCCAGACAAAGGTATGTGTATTGGTCATCACTAATACTTTTTCCTGTAAAGGGTTGGTGGTAATATTTTCAATATCTTTTAATTCAAAAGGAAGTGGTGCACCAAATCGCTCTTCCATCGTTTGTACTTCATAGGTGGCATGGTGAAAAAAAGCTAACGTTTTATAACAATAATCGGGGTCTTTATTTTCACAACTCCGATATAACCAAAACCAACCTTCGCTATCTTCATAAATTTGCATGACTTGATTGAATGGGAGTCCGTAGTCTTCATCAAAGGTGGCGAATGTACGCCCATCAAATCGATGTAAGCCCGTCTGCGTACCCGCCCATAGTACGCCTTTCGTATCTTTGGTTACAAAATTAGATAACTCTCCGATCGTCCCCCTCTCTGTATTGTATTTAATTATATTAAAATTGTATTTGTCTTGTGCCGTCAGTTCAAATGAGTTGGACAAGGATAAACAGAACAGTAGCAATAAAAATGTATGGTTTATGATGCTTGACACTTTATTCATGGATGCTAGTGAAAAATATATAGATGCCTTTTATTATTTAGCTAAAGTATTAAGAATTCCCCTAAATCCTTAAGGGTGTCGCTTATTTTTTATACATCAGTTTTGCTGTTTCTAGAAACAGTTCAAAAGTAAACTGCTCCTATTACTATCCATTCGTATAATAGAACAATTGTCCATCTTCCTCTTTCCCTTCAATTCTTTGTTGCTCAAGCAAAATATCCAAAAAACCAACCACCATAAATCGAGTAGCAGGATTCACTCGTTTTGGATAAATGTGTTGATAAATAGTCGCAAAATCATGTGTACCGTTTTTGATCAATTGATAGACGGCTTCCGTTTTTCGTTCTACTCTATTGATTTGATTTTGAATAATTTCTTGAGGATTATAAATGGTTTCCCAATGCCCAGGATAAATGACATCAATATCCATTTCTAGGATTTTTTTAAACGTTTCGATGGTTTCGGGTACGCTTTTCGTTCGTTGATTCTGCTCCTGTATCTGATAATCAATAATTGGAATTGGAAAGATTTTAAGTAAGGCATCAGCGGAGAAAAACTGTTTGGTTTCTTTTTGATAAAAACAGGTTTGATTAATGCAATGACCGGGTGCATAAATAATCTCCCATTCCTTACCTCCAAATTCTAATGTCCCTTCCATTGGAAAAGTGACTAAGCGTTCTTTGGGAATTTCATCCCAATAAGGGGCTAACATTTTATAATCAAATAATAGCGGTTGCGTTAAATTCTTATCATTGGCAACAAAGACTTTTCTAATTGTTTCCGTTCTTTTGTCTAAACATGTTTTTAAATCCACTGCCCAATCATAGACATATTCCGACACATAAATCATGGCATCGCTGTGTTGTGTAATGCGGTTTGCCAACCCCATGTGGTCAATATGTGCATGTGTAATAATGATTTTTTTAATATCACTCACCTTTATTCCGTGTTGGTGCAATCCATCCTGTAACGCCTGCCAAGCCTTATCGGTTTTTTCTCCACAATCAATCAAAACAGGTTCTGGCTCTAAAAAAAGCCAAACATTAACGGTAGAATTGTCAAAAGTAGGCAAGGTAATTTGTATCGGTTCGTTCATCTATCTTTGCTTTAAAAT
>CAYLSF010001629.1:0-1804 GCA_964385675.1 uncultured Saprospiraceae bacterium | reverse complement strand
AATTTTAGTTAGAGAAATACATTAAAACCTATTTTAAGATAAAAATGTAGTGGAATGAAAACCTACAGAAAGCTCATGTTCTGTTGTGGCTTATTATTGGCAACCATACAATTTTCTTTTGCACAAGTCACCAAAAAAGTATTAGTTGAAAAATACACCTCTAATAGTTGTGGTTCTTGCCCTGATGGGGCAATTCATTTGGTAAATGTATTGGACACAACACCTAATGTCATTTGGGTATCTCAGCATATAGGATGGTGGGATCCAATGCGTATTATTGCTCTAGATTCAATGTATCATGATTTTGCTGTCGGTACGCCAATGATTACGGTAGATAGAACTCAATTTGGTAATGCTAGTAATGTCGCACTATTCAAATCGCAATGGGAAAGTCGTATTCAACAGCAAGTGAATATGCCGACTGATGTGGAAGTTACTATGGGAGGGACAACTTTTGATAATCAGCAAGTTGAAATTACGGTAAACGCTAAATTTCTATCAACGCCATCATTAGGCGATTATCGGCTCAACTTATTTGTCGTAGAAGATAGCATTATTGGGTTTGATAGTACTTATAATCAGGTGAATTATCATGATCAAACTCCTGGACATTATTATCAAGGGGCAGGGTTAAGTATCCCATACTATAATTATCCATATCGTCATGTAGTTCGGATGATTCCCTCTCATATTTGGGGAACAGGTGGTATAATTCCAACCTTCCCGACTACAAATACGACTTACACAAAATCCTATACTTTTACGTTACCCTCCAATTACGATATAAATCAAATACGATTTGTGGGGTTTGTTAGTCAATATAATAATGATGTCTATCAGCGGGAAGTCTTGAATGCAGAAGAATTATATTTTAATGAATTATCCATCACAACTTCCACCGAATCAATTGTTAGCAAATTACCATTCACCCTTCAAATTGCTCCGAATCCTGTACAAACCCAATTAAATCTTTTTATTCAATCAAAAGAAGACTTGGAAAATAGTGAAATTCAGATTGTTGATGTGATGGGACGAAGGGTAAAAACGGTACAAGATATTTTAATCGCAAAAGGAGAAAACGTAATGGTGATGGATGTAACCCCTTTAAATAGTGGTCTCTATTTTCTGCAATTTAGAAATGGACAAAAAGTAAGGGTTAAGCGATTTGTAGTTCAGCGATAACGTTCATTTTTTATTAAAACACTATAACAAAGTTACTTCCTATTTATCCTACTTTTGACCATTCAAAAATAGAACTATAGCATTATGGCAAATACAACAATGTGGTTAGGGTCAGAGAAATATATCTGTGATATGGAATTGGCACAAGCTTTTCATATGTCGAGAGTATTAGGAATGCCCTTATTGATTGAAGGAGAACCAGGTACAGGTAAAACGGAATTACCCCTACAATTTGCAGAGAGTTTAGGGTTAGAAATGTTCGTGTATCCTGTAGGCTCAAAAAGTACAGTAGAGCAATTTGTAGCAAAATTTGATCACGTTAAATATTTGAGAGATTCACAAATTGAGGTATTAAATTCTCAACGAGAAGAGAAAGGACTAACAGGGTTAAGTACGGGAGGAAGAAGCACAGAGAACTTAGATGATTATGTACTATTAGGCCCTGGTGCAAAGTCTTTTGCAACTAAAAATTCAGTTTTACTGATTGATGAAATAGACAAAGCTCCTCGTGAGTTTCCAAATGACTTATTGTATGCGTTGAGTCATCGTAAATTTATCTTGCCAGAGTCAGGGCGTGAAATAGCTACGACAGAGGAAGATATGCCCGCTATTGTAATCACTA
>CAYLSF010001628.1:0-1808 GCA_964385675.1 uncultured Saprospiraceae bacterium | reverse complement strand
GGTATAAACTACTTGCCCTTTTTTCATTTCTAAAGGCAAAATTATTTTCTATTTAATTTTCAGAAAATATTGAAAGTTTAGAAAATTTAATGTAAATTGTATTCAAATTATAATCAGAAACTTAAACGACACAGACCATGATGTTATCCAAGAATCATTTGACCATAGACTTAGTTGTGCAAGCTATTATGATTGCTATCTTCTTCGTGACTTCTATTTTTAATATTGAAGCGACCGGCTTATTCTACATGATCTTATTATTTTTCATTGGAGCTTGGCAGTTTATTAATGGTTGTATCGGAGCAGCCTTTCGTAGAAACAAAGTCCGGATGAATTACTTGTTGTATGCAACTGCATTCTTAATATCCATCTTCGGGATGGGGTTTGTATATCATTATGCTGCAATTTATAATCACATATCTGAAATAATATTCTTTGGTTATATCATTTTGGGCGGAAGTGCTTTTGCAGGTTGGTATTTACATACAACTTGGTCAGACTATAAAGCATATCAATATACTCGCTCTTTTTGGGATTTAGAATTTTAATATATCTAGGGTAAACAACTCATTTCCAGCACATGAAAACAAAAGAATATATAGGTATCTTATTAGGAGGCGTCTATGGATTAGTATATAGATTCCTATTTGAAACAGAAGATTTTAGATTATACGACTTCGATGTTTTTAGCCTTAGTTTTCTTTGGGTATTACCGATTGCAATTGGGTTAATTCCAATACTCATATCAAATGAGGCCGTATTGAAATCTAAGCGAAAACAGGTATTTTATCCGATTGCTAGTGTCATACTCTTTTTTATAATGGCATTGATTACAGGGCTTGAAGATTTAGTCTGTCTGCTGATTTTGATACTTCCTTTTATAGTTGTAGCAGGAATTTCGGGTTTAATTTTTAGTTTGATACTCAAAAATAAGCAATCAGATAAGTTATATTCAATTATACTACTTCCATTTCTGATGATGTCTATTGAGTCTAAATTTGCTAATCAGAAAGATCATTATCGGGTAACCTCTTCTATTATAGTTGAAGCCTCTAAGGAAGCGATTTGGCAGAATATTGTAGCTGTACCAGAAATTGTTGCCTCAGAGTACGATTACGGCTTTTATAACTATATCGGAATTCCAAGACCTGTAAAAGCAGAGTTAAAAGAAATTGACGGAACGCAGTATAGAATTGGACATTTTACAAATAATTTGAAATTGGTTGAAGAAATTGTTGAAATGGACACACTTAACTATGTCGCATTTGAAATCAAACTAGAACAATCTACACTTAGAGACTTACCGACAGATAAACACATTTTACAAAGTGACTATTTCAAATTTGACCGAATCGCTTATCGATTGCTAAAAAAACAAGATGAAACGATAGAATTACAATTGAGTTGTACTTATTCAATTGAATCCAAAATGAATTTTTATGCCAACTTTTGGGCAAAGCGAATTATCAAAGATTTTGAGGTAAAATTACTTCAAGTATTGAAAGAAAAGATAGAGCGAACGAATGGTATAGAGCAATAAACGGTAGGTAGTTTTATCCAATTAACACGGTTATTAACAGTTAGAAAATATGTGATTCGATTTATTCAATGGAGTAATAAGCTTAGGCTTGTTGCTCCATTTTTTGTTTAAAAATTAGAAGACAGATCGCTACGCTCCCGATAGCTATCGGGAGATGAGAAAAGTCAGACAATATTAACAAGAAGAACATCCTTTTTTCTAATGTCTGACTTCTTACGGAATATCACTATTAAATGTCTTTCATATCAAACTTAAACTTTTTAAAAGG
>CAYLSF010001627.1:0-1818 GCA_964385675.1 uncultured Saprospiraceae bacterium | reverse complement strand
CCATCTGATTAATTTTTTAAATGAATAAAATTTATACCTCAAATATGACGGGATTTTCATTTTTTAATGGTGATCTTTATCAATTAGGGAGGGTGACTTTTATCAACTTTCCATAAAACTACTCTAGTCGAATAAGAAAAAGGGCATAACAACTCGTTGTTACCCCCCTCTAGTTTTAACACAGTTTATAAATTGTAATTTAGGACGATCATTTTAGGCTTCTAAAAATAGACTTTAGGACTTCCACACTCGGCACAAATCGTTGAAATAGGATTTCACCATTCACTCTCAATGCAGGAATCGCCTCTATTTCAGAAGACATTAATTCCTCTATAGCCGTTACTTCTTTGAGTGAAACATCCAAACCTAGCTCTATGAGGGCTTTTTTGACATTCGATTTTAAATGTTCCGTCTTCTCATATCCACTCACACTTAATATTTCTATTGCATTTTTCATAGTTCAAATTCAATTTTAATAAAATCATAAATACGTTCTAAACATAATCCATTATTCTATCCCCTTTGACTACACGGTTGTAATCAATTTATGATAAGTAACAATTCATAAATAAATTGACCAATTTCTATCAATTTGAATTTATACTTCACCGATTTTTTCTTACGTAACCCGTTATGTCTCAAAAAAATCAGTTCGTCTAAATCCAAATTGATTGACGAAATTTTGGTCAATTTATCTCTGACCTATTACTAAGACGAATCTCTTATTTTTTAAATTAGCGAGGAATGACATTTATCAATTATCCTAATGACTTTTGTCATTTGTGATTACTTTAAGGTTTGTTTATCTTGCCTTCAGAAGATTTTTTTTGAATTTTGAATACAAAAATTGGTATTCAAAATTCATCATTCAAAAATTTTATTGTTGAAAGAATCGAATCAATATCAAAATATTACGGAAACAGCTTTGCGACTCAATGCAGTTATTGATACCGCTATTGATGGTATCATCACCATAGATACCCAAGGAATTGTGGAAACTATCAATCCATCAGCGGCTCAAATCTTTGGGTATCACTCAAACGAGATTATTGGACAGAATGTCAAAATGCTAATGCCCAATCCTGACAGACAACAACATGATACCTATCTTCAAAATTACCAACGAACCCGACAACCTAAAATCATTGGTATCGGTAGAGAAGTGCAAGGACAGCGAAAAGATGGTTCTACTTTCCCAATGCGATTGGCTGTAAGTGAAGTTCAATTTTCACATCGAACCATTTATACAGGCATTATTCATGACCTAAGTGAAGTCAAAAAAGCAGAAGCTGAAATTATTAAGCTCAATAAAAGCTTAGAACAAAAAGTAAAAGAACGGACACAAGAATTAGCCAACACCGTCAATAAATTATTAGAAACTAATCATCGACTCGAACACGAAGTGCAAGAGCGAAAAAATGTAGAAAAAGCCCTTCGCTTATCTTTAGAAAAAGAAAAAGAACTCAATGAATTAAAATCCCGATTTGTCTCCATGGCATCACATCAGTTTCGTACGCCCTTGAGTGCCATTCTATCTTCTGTACAATTGATAGGAGCATATCAAAAAGAAACCCAACAAGCTAAAAGAGAAAAGCATATTCATCGTATCCAAAATTCCGTCAAAACGCTAATTGGAATCCTCAATGATTTCTTATCTTTAAGCAAATTAGAGGATGGCAAAATGCAGCCTCAACCTACTGAATTTAGCTTAAAAGAATTTTGTGATGACATCATGGAAGAAGTAAAGGGATTACTCAAATCTAATCAAACCATTGACCATACTATCAACCATAAAAATGAAGTCATCTATTTAGATAA
>CAYLSF010001626.1:0-1819 GCA_964385675.1 uncultured Saprospiraceae bacterium | reverse complement strand
CGCATCAATTATATGTTTGACTTGACTAATGAAATTCGTGGTTTTAAGAATGAAGGTTGGGAAAATTATCGTCAGAGATTATTGACAAGTTACCCCAAACGTGATGCAACCATCAATTTTGAACATGCAGCTCGCCAAACTTATATCGCTTTAATGTCAGCTATCACACAAGCCGCATTTGAAGGTGTGGATAGCACTCCGATGGAAGGCTTCAACAATGAAGCATTGGATAAAATATTAGGATTGCGAGAGAAAAACTTACGCAGCACTGTCCTTTTACCATTGGGTTATAGAGATGCGGATAAAGATTGGTTAGTGAATTTGGTCAAGGTTCGCAAACCGATGGACAAACTTGTAAATACAATCGATTAAATCAAAAATCAAATAATCATGATAAAGAAACTATTAGGAATTGCACCAAAATTAGAGGCTGATGGCACTTATAGTCCTTCAAAGTTGGCTTTAAGATTAGCGACTTCTCCTAAAACGGATTTTGAAAATATTTCATACACAAAGTATCAAGGCAAGAAATCAAAGATACTAGCGATTTTCACAGAACAGAAGAACATGACAATGAAGAATGGTAAAATGTTCTCTACTGGAAACCATCCTGTTGAATCCCTCGTACCTATGCTTCATCTCAAAAATGCTGGTTTTGACTTTGAAATTGCTACGCCAACTGGCAAACCAGTAATTTTTGAAATGTGGGCTTTTCCAACACAAGACGAACATGTAAAAACCATTTACAATGAATACAAGTCAAACTTTGCAAATCCAAGAAGTTTGCAAGACTTTGTAAATACTTCTTTGAAGGATACCGCTTCTTACGCAGCAGTATTTGTACCAGGTGGACATGGAGCTATGTTAGGCATCCCTAATGATAAAAATATTGGAAAAGTATTAAGTTGGGCAAATGATAATAACCTGTTTACCATATCTATTTGTCATGGACCAGGTGCATTTTTAGCTACTACATTAGATAATCAAGAATTCCTTTACAAAGGTTACAAAATGGCTGTGTTCCCAGATGCCGTGGACAAACAAACACCAATAATTGGTTATATGCCTGGTCATATGCCTTGGGCATTGAGTGAAAAAATAAAGGAATTGGGTGCAACAGTTGTCAATAAAAAATCGGATAATACAGTATGTTTGGATAGAAAATTAATCACAGGAGCTAGTCCTTTAGCTTCTAATGAATTGGGTAAATTGGCGGCTAATACTTTGTTAGACGCTTTAAAATAAAACGAATTCCAGATAGTAACTAATGAAGTTATTTCTTCAAAAAAAATCCTTTGGTAATACGAATTATCAAAGGATTTTTTGTTTAAAAAGCATAGAAATTTCCATCTTAATTTTGAAGCATTACTTGCCGAGAAAATACTACATATTCATTCTGAACACGCTCTATTTCTACTAATTTATTGGTATTATCTCTATCGTAATCATTCATATTAGGATTATAATCTCTTACATACTTATCGCTCCAAATAACAAGTTCCGTGATGATTGGAGCTAAATCAATTCCTTTTTCGGAAAGCAAATAAATATTCTCCTTTTTATTACTTGGCAGTTTTCTTTTGGTAATCACACCTAGAGATACCAATAATTTTAACCTTGATGATAACAAGTTAGTCGCCATACCTTCCTCTGATGCCACTATTTCTTTAAATGTTTTCTTATGCTGCAAAAGCATATCTCTAATAATAAGTAAAGACCATTTATCTCCAATTAAATCTAAGGCAGACGCAATAAGGCAAGAAGAACGGAATTTTTTTGACATAATTTTAGGAATATTACTTTAAAAATTAAAGTTATT
>CAYLSF010001625.1:0-1820 GCA_964385675.1 uncultured Saprospiraceae bacterium | reverse complement strand
AGCTACCGTACCTATATAGATGGGCAGCGGTCAAAAGTTCTTTGAAAATTGAAAAGATTTAACCTTTCGTTCTCATTAAAGAGTAACAGAAGTTATAAAATCAAATAAAATCCTTTAAGGATTTGATAGAAACTAGTCAATCCATTAGTCATCGTAATAGGACCAGGAGGTCTTTCGGTTTGATAACCATTCCAACCACCAAGCCTAGCGATTACCCAAGCACCAAAAGCAAGAGAGTCGATAGGATATGGATTTTGTGTTTTTTCAGTATTACCTTCCAGTTTTTCATTTAGTAATCCCGATAGCTATCGGGAGAGACATTGTTGTTCTTGTTCAAAAAACACATCATCTAATTTCTGATTAGTTTTTCCTGTTCTAGCATTTACTAACTGCATGGTTTGAATAGCAGCTAATAAAGCCAGAGTAGTTAAATTGGTCAGACCATGAAATGTTTCTACTTCGGAGGCTTCAATATTCAATCCTTTTCGTTTTAAGGTGCGAAAGACCTCTTCAATTGTCCAACGTTCTAAATACCATCGGATGATTTGCATGACTTGATTCACATTTTCTGTTGAATGAGAAGTTAGCAAAATCCAATGTATTGGCTCTTCATCATTGAAAACGGTACTAGGATGCTCTTTGACTTCTATGACTTGTATTTTTAAATATTCAGGCAATGTTTTATCTGGATGATTTTTAGTCCCGATAGCTATCGGGATTGAAACGCAGATACTTCCATATTTGACCTCTAAAAGTGCTTCATGTTTAGACCTATGTTTTGTTTTTTCTACATCTAAATGATAAGAAAAAGCTACCTTTTTCTGTCTTAGAATATCATGAAGGTTTTGTTTAGTTGTTAATGGAAAAAGACGACGATTATGGTTACTACGATAAATAAAATCATGCCCTTGTTCTAATGTCCGATACATCAAGTCATAAATATCTGTTTCTCTATCTCCTATTAAAGTATACTGTTTTGCCTTAGGAGCATTTTCAATAGCTTTCATAGGACAGCGAAACCATTTATAACGTTCTTTTTCTTCAAAAGGCAGTTTGGAATACATTTTTCTTCTTACTTGTTGCTCTAACTTATCACGTTCATCTTTAATAAGAGGAGTTTTAATAATATCTAAACCTCCTAATCCTTGCAAAGAACTGTTTGAAGCATTTATAAGAATAGAGGGATGGATATCAAACCCTGTATATTTTGGTCTCGTTTTAGACTGAGCACCACCAACATCGCCTAATTCATCCCTATCTGCTCGATAAGGAAAAGACAAGGTACTACTATCGCTAATCACTAATACATGGTTAGTTGACCAATCTGTATTAACATTAGTCCAGTGATGAGAGATAATATTATTAGGTGTAACTTTAGGATTTCTTAAAAAATTTTGGAACCTAGTCTCTATGTTTTTATTCTCAGCTACCTGACGAATAATTACACTATAACGACTGGTAATCGCTTCTAAAAAATCTGAAGAAGTCACATCTAAACGTTTATCTCCAAATTTACTAATTGATTTTTTTCCCATTTCTTCTTCTTTTGAAGAAGGAAAGTTAAATCTTTTTCAATTTTTTCAAAGAACTTTTGTTCACCGCCCACTTATATAGGTACGATAGCTTCCCGATAGTTATCGGGAGGGATAATCATTCAGAATTAACTCTATTCTATGATAGCTTTTAGTTTTGGTATAAATTTTCGAGAGACAGGAACTGTTGTATCATCCAACTGATTGAGTGTCAATTTTAGTCCTTGAAAATTTCCTTCTACTTTTTCAATTAAAGCTGTATTGACTAAATAAGAACGGTGACATCGA
>CAYLSF010001624.1:0-1823 GCA_964385675.1 uncultured Saprospiraceae bacterium | reverse complement strand
TTTAAATCCGAATCTGGAGACGGAAATTCTAAATGGTATTGGTCAAGCGTATGGAGCGGAAGTATCCCTAAAGAAAAATGTAGGGCGGTGGACAGGGCGATTCGCCTATACTTACTCTAGAACACTTTTTCAAGTACAGGGGGATTTTCCAATTGAAACGATAAATGACGGAGCGTGGGTACCTGCTAATTTTGATAAGCCACACAATGTCAACTTAACGATGAAATATCGTGTTAGCCGACGTCAACATTTCTCTTTTAATTTTGTGTATAGTACAGGGCGACCGATTACCATTCCTATTTCTAATTATGTTGTGAATAACGTGGTAATTCCACACTATTCTTTACGGAATCAGTTTAGAATACCCGATTATCATCGGTTGGATTTTTCTTATACGATTCAAAATAGAGCCATTACGAAAAAGCGATTTCAAGATAGTTGGACGATTTCCTTGTTTAACCTGTATGGTCGTCGAAATCCATATTCTTTATTTTTTACGAGAACAGATACTCGTTTAGGACCAAATGCTTTTAAGTTATCTGTTTTAGGGTCGGTTTTTCCGTCGTTGACGTATGACTTGAAGTTTTAATTATAGTGGTTAGTGTCTCGATAGTTATCGGGAGGTGACTAGTGATTAGTAGTTTTAAAAATTATTAATATGAAAAAATATATTCTAGTTATTTTGATTGGTTTTTTGATGCAAACGTGCATTGATCCCTTTGAGTTTTCGGTAGAAGAGCCCGAACGAATTTTAGTGGTAGATGGAAAAATAACCAATAGTACGGAAGATGCTCAAACCATTCGATTGACTTATACAACAGAGTTTGGTAAGATTAATAATCCGCCCGTGGAAAATGCCTTGATTCTATTAAAAGATGATGAAGGAAATGCAGCGACTTTTGTGGAAGATGAACCTGGTTTATATAGTTTAGATCCAAATGGTGATATGCAAGGAACGATTGGTAAAACCTATCATATTGAAATCAATTTACCGAATGGTAAGCAGTATATTTCTACGCCTGAAACGATGCAGCCTACACCTGTAATAGATGATATTTTTTACACCTTTACGGAAGAGACGGTGACCAATGATTTAGGATCAGGTGTAACCAATAACTACATGAGGGTACATATTGGTACACCAATTATTGAAACCGAGCAAGGCTTATTGTTGCGTTGGGATGTCGAAGATGTTTATCAACGCATTGAACCGCCACAACCATGGAACCCTTTTTTCTCTCCAAAATCTTGTTTTAAACATGCCAATACCAACCCACAAGATGTCCTCTTATTTGATGCTAGAAATTTAGGAGCATCTCGAATTGATGATAACATCGTCGCCACTAAACGGATAGATGTAACCTTTTGGGAAAAGCATTATTTTAATGTATCACAATATTCATTGACTCAAAATGCTTATAACTATTGGTCAGAATTAGATAAAATAGCGAATAATGTGGGGGGATTATTTGATACACCGCCTGCTACCGTACGAGGAAATATTCAAAATGTAAATGATCCCAATGAATTGGTTTTGGGATATTTTGAAGCATCCTCTAGTAGTTTAATTCGGATTTATACCTTCCGTCAAGATATTCCTTACACGATTCCAGATCCTTGTAATTCGAGTTGGAATTTACCGGAGCAATGTTTGAATTGTCTAGTCATTCCTGGTTCAACTACGGTTCGTCCGCATTATTGGTAGCAAAGGGGACACAGAGAACACGGAGAATACACAGAGTCACACAAAGTTTTTTTTGAAATTCTTAGTGAATCTCTGAGTTTTCTCCGTATTCTTTGTGTCCAATAAAAATCAAAATATG
>CAYLSF010001623.1:0-1823 GCA_964385675.1 uncultured Saprospiraceae bacterium | reverse complement strand
GATAATGGTCTAAAGGCATTAGAACTACTCAACAGCATTCAACCGAGTTTAATTATCTCGGATGTAATGATGCCTCAAATGGATGGTTTTCAATTTGTAGAACAGCTAAAAAAACATACTACCTGGCGTGATATTCCTGTGCTAATGTTGACGGCTAAATCTACCATAGCGGATAAAAAATTAGCATTTAGACTTGGCGTAGATGATTATTTGACCAAGCCTTTTGTGAAAGCAGAACTAAACGCTCATATCAATTTATTGCTCAATAATTATATAGAAAGACTGGACTTTAAGGCAGAAGAAACTTTGGTTGCCACAACTACTCCCTTAAATGAAGGAGGTAAAAAAGTAGTAACAACTATGGATGTGCATTCAACTATTGAAGAAGGTAATGCCTCCATAGAAGACTTGAAACTCTTGAAAAAATTAGATTCCATTATAATGGAGAATATGAAGTATAACAACTTCAATGTAGAGCAACTTGCGGGTCAAATGGCGATGAGTTATTCCAGTTTGTTCAGATTAACCAAAAGGCTAGTTGGATTTACACCCGCAGAATACATTCGAGAATTACGACTACAAGAAGCACGAAAATTATTAGAAAGTGGTCAATACCAAACCGTAAAATCTATTCTGTATAGTCTTGGATTTAAAGACCCTCGACATTTTTCTAAATTATATAAACGGCGATTTGGCAAAACACCTAGTGCTACTTTAAATAAATAAAGTTTGACAACTAAAATGAAAGAGATAATTATACAATACTGGATTTTAATTTTTCTAGGCACAGTACCATTACTGACTACTGCTCAGAATTATAACCCAGATAGTTTAAAAATTGTATTTGATAATGTTGAATTACCTGATACCGTAAGAGCAAAAGCATTAGCAGGGATAACTTGGTTCTATCAGAATAGAGATAATCAACGGTTTTTTAAATACGCTCAACAATACCTAGATTTTAGCCAAAAAATCGGTGTTGAGAAGTGGGAAGCAAAAGCGTATAATACATTAGGTATAGGCTATTACCTTAATGATTATGGATTAGATACGGTTATCAATACTTATCAAAAAGGATTGCTTATTGCCAAAAAAAATAATTTCTATCATACAGAAAGTAGTCTTTACAATAATCTAGGGTTAGCTTATAGTAAGACTGGTCAAATGGAAAAGGCTATTACCTTCTATAAGAAAGGTCTAAATCTATCAAAAAAAATAAATGACCCAATAAAAGTTGCACGTAATCTACATAACATAGCAGTTCTTTTAAGAAAAAATAAAGAATCCGAACGAGCAAAACACTATTATCGAGAAGGGCTAAAATATGCTCACAAAGCGGGAAATCTTAGGATGATAGGTAGTCTTCTAAATGGTCTCGGATCTGTTAATTTTATACAAGATCAGCTTGATTCAGCATTAATTTTTTATCAAAAATCTTTAGCAACAAACTATAAAGGAAACCTCGTATTAAAATCAATTACTCAATCCAATATAGGATATATTTACATCAAAAAGCAACAATATGATAAAGCTGATGAATTATTAAATGAAAGTTACCAAAATGCTAAAAAAATAAAAGACTCTTATGCACTAGGATTAGTCCTATCCTTTTTGAGTCGAAACTATTTTTATCAAAAAGACTATACTAATGCTATCCTACATGCTAAAAAAGGATTAGAAGCTCTGGGAGAGAATGGAGAAATAGAGGTCAAAAAAGATTGTTATGATTTACTCAGTAAAAGTTATGAAAAAACCCAAGATTATAAAATAGCCTTAGAAAATTATAAATTATATAACACGCTTAGTGATAGTATTTATAATGT
>CAYLSF010001622.1:0-1824 GCA_964385675.1 uncultured Saprospiraceae bacterium | reverse complement strand
ATCTATTTTAGATACAGACAAAAATTATGTCCCCCCCCCCCCTATCACTAATCCCTCAATAATTTATAACGCTCCACAAACAAAGTCTTATTTAAAATTATTGAAAAAGGGAAATAAATCTTTTGGAAAGAAAAAATTTAATAAAGCCCGTAAATATTATCTCAAAGCACTTTCATTGGATGAGAGCAATGCTCCTTTGATGAAGCAAATCGGGGATGCTTATAGTTTAGATAATAATTGGAAAGAGGCTAATAATTGGTATCAAAAATCCATCAAGACCCATACAACCTATGCTTTAGGACGTCAAGCCCTAGCCGATAGTTATGTAGAATTAGGTAATATAGGAGAAGCCGTTAGGCAGATTACTATAGCACACCTACAAAATAGAAATGATGAAAAAACCCTTGAAGTTTTGAAACGAATTTATCGAAAATGGGGTAAGCCATATAATGATTCTTGGGCATTTGCCCCCAAATCATCAATTGAGCAAAAGGGGGAAGAACAAATTAGGATTACTGCTGCTTCACTACCCTGGTTATATTACACAAATTGTAAAGTCTATTGGTATAAACAAGAAGGGTATCGAAAAGCGATGGCAAATGATTTTGGTGGCAATTTAGATATGGTTGAAGAAAAAGAATGCTTATTAAATTGGTTAATTGGGTATGAAACACTCGAAACAGCGTATGAAAAAGAACAACATCCAAGCATTACACATTTTCTGAAAACGATGGATGATAAGTATGAAAAAGAGTTTATTATATATGAAATTTGGCTAGTGAATCGACCTAAGTTGATATTTGACTTTGAGCCAAATATTATGGAGCGATTGATAGATTATATATGGACGTATCGAACAAAAACAGCTATAAAATAATTGGTTTTTATCATAGATTTAATTTTTAAGTATATTTAAAGGTTATAAGGTGAAAAAATAATTTAAATTCCTTAAAATGAAAGTTTTATCATTATAAAATTTTGTTTATTTTCACCTTTAAGATGATGTTTTAATAATAAGGGTTAATCATAAACTACTACAATAACAATCTATGAAAACACCATTTTAATATTTGCACGATTTTGTAATGCGGCTATTTACACAAATGCTACAACTTATGAGAATAATATTAGGAGTCTTACTGTTATTCCTTACTACTACTACATTGATTAGTCAAGACTTAGATAATTATCAGTTGTTACAATCCTCTGGTGTGATACCCGTAGATTTTGCTAAACCTTCTTCAAAAAAATTTGCAGAACATTGTCATTACATTAAAGGACTTCCCAACAAAAATATTTCACAATTACAAAAAGAATTTTATCTCGAATCTATCTATAGTATTGATGAATTATTAAAAAGTGGAAAAGTCCTTTTTAATGATCCTATATCAAATTATATTAATGCCATAGCAGATATACTTTTAAAGAATCACCCTACCCTTCGTCAAGAATTGAGATTTTATGCCGTTCGTTCAGCAGATGTGAATGCCTTTGCCTCTAACGATGGAATTATATTCGTAAATATCGGGCTATTGGCTCATCTGGAAAATGAAGCACAACTTGCATTTGTATTGGCTCATGAAATTACACATTACGCAGAAAAACATGCACTAAAGTTATATTTAGATACTAATGGTGTTATGAACTGCTGCTATAGTAGTTCTTTACATGATTTAGAATATACTTCTAAAGACGATAAATATACAGCCTATTCTAAGACGTTAGAAATAGAAGCAGATAAAGGAGGGATCAAACTTTTTTTAGAAAGTGGATATGACATCAAGGCTGTTGAAGATATCTTTGAGGTATTGAGTTACACGCACC
>CAYLSF010001621.1:0-1824 GCA_964385675.1 uncultured Saprospiraceae bacterium | reverse complement strand
GATGCTTAACAGTAGAGGTTATGAAGATTTCTCCTTTTAAGAGTCCAGTGCCATCTTTAGATCATTTCCATATCTATCTATCACTTCTTCAAGCACCAGTGCCTAGATCTCAACCTTTTTTTATACTTATTTTTCCCGTCGAACTCACGTTATTAAAACTGGTGATTGGCTGCATCAAATTAAACCAATTAAAGTCAAGAAGCATGGTCGTCTAGCCAAAAGTCTTTTTCGCAAGGACTGGATCATTTGCGTTCTATTTTGACTGACTTGGATCTTAGACATGATGAATTTCTCGAGTCTCTACAATTTTTGTCCTGTACTTAGATTAGTGATAATGCTTAAGTATAAACAACTAGCTTAAATTGATTTTGAGATTATCAACTTGAATAAACCTACATAAAACTTGCAAAAAAGTGCTGAAAATTATTTTTTTGGTAAAAATACAGTATTTTCTCAAAATTATATCTATAGTAATAATCAGTTTAAAAAATTATTTTTTTATCGGTCATGAATAATAAATCACTATTAGTTTTAGCCTTCTTATTTTCTAACTACTTTGCCACCTCGGCTGATGCTTTTCCCAGTATCTTTTCTCCAAAGTCTGAATCTCAACAATCTCAGAAAGCATCACCACGTAAACATAGTTTCATGAATATTTTTAGTCCTCCTAATGGGAGCCAGCCTCAATACACTGTTGGCGGAGCTAGTAGAGGAGATAGTTGTGCTATCGATCAAGAAAGTGATCATCAATTTACCGCCATAGTTCCATCAGCAGATCAAAGTTTAACTATAAATGCGCGGCCAACTTTATTTGCTTATATCTCTCCCTTGAATAAAGCTAGATCTGCAATGTTAATAGTTAAAAATGAAGACGAAACTTACTATCATTCTCAAAATCACACGATTAATCCTGAAGGTGGAATAATTAGATTAGCTCTCGACCAAGATGCACCATCTCTAGAAGTAGGCCAGAGTTACACTTGGTTTTTGCAAATTCAATGTGGTTCCTCCCCACGACCTGAAGATCCCTACATTGGAGCAAGTATCAGTAGAGTTGAGGGTTCTGCTCCCTCAAGTAACCACGATGAATTAGTTTCCTATTACGCTGATTCGCTTATTTGGTATGAATCTTTAAATAGTGCTTTTGAACTATCCCAGTCTGGTCAAACCTTTTATTGGTCCCAACTTTTAAATAATATCGGCTTGGATTTATCTGATTAATAATAGGAAAGTATTACGAGAATCTAAAATGTCAACATCACATTATTGAGTTAATGTTTTAAGTTCAACATTGGTGAATTCACAAAAGCCTTCTAAATGAAAACACTCTTAAATTAAGTGCATTGTCTTGAACGGGATAGGAGTCCTTGAAGATATAGATTTAGCCAACCACTCTATACTGTATAGGGCCTTATAGTCTTTACTTAATCGACGATATCAATTGAAAATTACTAGTCACAATCAAAGTCTTTTTACGTGAATTTAACTCAAAAAGCCTTGAGATTTTAAGCATATTTTTATACACTTCGAGGTCAACAAAAATATTATGGATAAAGATAAAAATTAGTTTTTTAGAGACACAATAACTCAGTAAACTTCTTTCCATCATAGTAATGTTTAATCTGAATCAGACTAAAACCAACTTAGCAGTCATGGGTTTTACTGTTAGCCTCATTATAGCAAGTTCACCAATGATAGTTTACGCTCAGACAGAAGATAATAGCGACCAATCTACCAATCAGGTAAATCAGCTCACAAACACTGGTTTACCCAGGGTAATCGCACGAAATATAAGACTTAAAATAAGCCAGAATTGGCAAGGAT
>CAYLSF010001620.1:0-1825 GCA_964385675.1 uncultured Saprospiraceae bacterium | reverse complement strand
AATTAATAAACACATAAAATCACTATTGACTAAAACTTCGTTTCAATCATGAAAAAATTTACATCTACAATTAACAACTACACCCTAACTTTATTATTGGTATGTAGTGTAGCACTTCAAACAATTAATGCACAAGCACCTTCCCGTTCATTGAGGATAGAAGGTAGAGAATATCCTGTTTTACAAGAGGACTACTTTAAAAATACTTACTGGGAATATGAGCGTACGTATCATGTAGAATCAAAACGTACTATACATGAATCTAGCGATAACTACAATTTCTTTGTTCATTTCAAAGAAGACTATACACATGAATATTCATTAAATAACAAAACTCAAAAGGGTACTTGGTTATTGGATGTAAAAGGAAGTGAAATTTACTTTGACTTTAGAAACATTCGTTGGTGGAAGGTTTCTAAAGTGAATAAAAATCACTTAGTGATGGAATTTAAGGTCGGCAGTAGCTTATTTGCTTATGAGTTCACAGGTGTTTCAAAGTCTGCTACACCATTTGGAGACTTAGATGGTGATAAATTAGCAGATTTGTACGAGCCAGAACCTTCTGAAAAAATTACTAAGAAGCAACGTCTAGCATTAGAGGCAAAGAAGAAGCGTGGGGAGAAGTTAAAAGCTAAAATGGATAAAAAGCGTAAGGTTTTACCTGCTATTGAAATACAAATGACTGGAGGAGGATTTTTCGGAGGCATTGATCCTGTTTATAAAGATTACACACATTTAAAAACAAATGGTCGTTTAATCAACGAATTTGAAAGTATTCAGAAAGGCTTAATCAAGCAAAAGAAAGATATTCCTAGAGAAAAAATGGAACAGTTAATTTCATTTATTGAAGAGAAAGGCTTCTTCGATATGAAAAGCACTTATGACTGTACAGATGGAGATTGTATGCGTAGAAAACGTAAAAAACCAACTCCTGTTCCATTAACAATTGCTGTAACGCATGGAACAAAGCGTAAAGTAGTTGTAATTACGGTATATGGTCAAGATGGTCGTCGTTCAAAATATGTAAAATATCCAAAAGAGTTAGATATTATTATTGACAATATTCGTAGCTTAGTGCAGCGTGAGTTTAATAATTAGTGGACTGGTTACTTGGTGATTAGTTACTTGATAAAAAGCCGAGAGTTTTAAATAAAACTCTCGGCTTTTTATATGACGCTTTCTTTAATATTAATCAACAATTACTAAGATAACCTATCTCGTACTTCCATTAAAGCAAAGCCTAATAGATTCAATCCTCTCCATTGATGTGGATTATTGGCATTGACGTTATTTTGACCTAGACCAATACCCCAAATTCTATCTCTGGGGCTAGCTTCTACAAGAACTCTAGAGTTAGTATTCATCAGAAAAGTTTTAAGATCTTCGTTTTGCTCAAATTTATGAATGTTGCCTTGTACTACAATCTCAGTTCGATGTTGTTCCCAAACTTCTCCATCAAAGTTGCGAACTTTACGACCTAATTTTTTAGCTTCTCCAGGTGTTTTAGACACAAGGATTTTTTCTAACATTTCGGTATCTTCAAATAATCTAGCCTTACCTGCCATCATCCAATGTTCTGCGGTTTTGTATTCGATTTCATCTACTGTGAAACCTCTATCAAACCATTGACTAAAGCAAGTTTTACCAATTGAACCATCCTGATTTGGCTTGTGTCCCCAGAAGAATAAGAATTTTATCCACTCTTCTGTATCGTATTTTTGGATTAACCAATTTACATTGTATTTCATGTTATTTATTAAAAGAAGTCAGAAGACAGACCATCCCGATAGCTATCGGGACTGTCAGATGTCAGAAAAGTAGCCTC
>CAYLSF010001619.1:0-1831 GCA_964385675.1 uncultured Saprospiraceae bacterium | reverse complement strand
GTTGATTCTTATGTTCTATTTAATATTTAAAATAGCAAGCCATATCAGCCCTGATCAGCTGTATTACATCATTCCAGCCATGCTATTATTGTCGCTCATACCGTTAGTTAGAAAACAAGTTTTGTCTAATATTGGGCTATTCATTTTATACAGCATCGCGATATTAACTGCATTTTATAATGTAATAACGCGCAATAAGGTCACAAAATGGGAGCCAACAAGAAGATAAGCATGAATGTCATCTGGATTACATGGGAAAAACAGCGGCGTTCCATTAATCTAGCACGTGAGCTTAATGCAGACTTTCTACAGATCACTATTAATGCAAATGCAGTCTATAGGTATACTGCATCATCAATTCGCACATTTTTCAAGATAGTCTCAAATCGCAGATCAGTTATTATTGTCCAGAACCCGTCTATCATATTAGCATTTGTTGCAACAATTTTAAAAAAAATCCTCTTATTTAAGTTAGTCATCGATCGCCATACTGATCCTTATTTATTAGGGAAAGGTAGCGGGATTATCTATAAATTATTCAGCCGAATTTCAAATTTCACATTAAAACATGCGGATTTAACCATTGTAACAAACGATGAATTAAGTGAAATTGTCAAAACAAAAAATGGAAAAGCATATATTCTTCCCGATCCATTTCCTGAAATAAAAAAATTCATACAACATAACACTAAACTAGTCTCAGATAATAAGCCAAGTTGCATGGTTGTTTCATCATGGTATTACGATGAGCCATTAGAGGAAATATTTAAGGCTGCCGAACGTTTACCTAATGTGGATTTTTATGTAACAGGTAACCCGAAAAAATCTTATGCTACAATAATAGAAAATCGACCCAAAAATGTCATTTTGACTGGATATGTCGATGATTACCAATTTTACACCATGATGGCGCAATGTGATTATGTTATCGCTATTACCACAGATGATGCGACATTGGTATGTGGTGCATACGAATCCATTGTAATGAATAAGCCATTTATTACCGGGCAAAGTAAAGCATTAAAATCTTATTTTAAGGATGCAGCAATATATTCTGATGGTACCGCTGATAGTATAATAGCAGCATCTGAGTATATTTTAGATAACCACGATACCATCAATACGAAAATCAAGAAATATCATCAAGATACTGAACAAGCATGGCGGGTCAATTTTAATAACCTAAAAAGTAAATTAGAAAAGTTATGAATGATAGTGAATTAGAAAATTATCGAACACTCTTAGGCAAAAACGGTTTTGTCCACATAAAAGGTTTAATTGAGCCCTCCGAAGTACTCAAAATTCGTGACGTAACGGACTCACTTATTTATAAACACGATTCAACTTCAAGTAAATACGCAACAACTCATCAATCTTTCGACTCAAAGAAAACCGATAGTAAAATTCTTGAAATAAACCATACCATTAAATTTGTTAAATCCCTAAAAAACGCTAATGCATTTTTAGCCTGCAAAAAATTAGCTACTAATCTGTCAAACAAGAATATGTTTTACTCGTTCGATCATTCCATTTATAAACAACCTAATACAGGCAGTATATGCTGGCACCAAGATCAAGCGTATAAAACCAGAGTAAAACAAATGCAAAGCCTTCATTTCTGGATTCCGTTACATGATGTAACTGGTGAAACAGGCGGAATGCAATATGTGCGAGGTTCACATAAAGGTGCTCTGCTACAACATCACAAACATGACATTGCTCATACCTTATCAATCCATGATGATTTAATAGAAAAAGATAAAATCGAGAAATGCGATGCAAAAATCGGAGATGTCATCATACACCTGCCAATGACAATTCATAGTAGCTT
>CAYLSF010001618.1:0-1831 GCA_964385675.1 uncultured Saprospiraceae bacterium | reverse complement strand
ATCTATGCAGGGCATAAGCACTTTTGTAAAGTCGTTATTTTTAGCTACTTTATTTGTATTAAGTTTTGGACAAGCCAAAGCTTCACACTTTATGGGTGGTGAAATCACCTATGTTTGTATAGGACCAAATACCTATTCTGTTACTATGAAGATGTTTAGAGATTGTAATTCTTCATTTACGCAGCCAGATCCAATTATTGATATTAATTCCGCAAGTTGTGGTATTAACACTACGGTAACATTAAGTAGTTTAAGTGGAAACACCGTTTCTGTTATCACGCCATTATGTAATCCTACACAAGACGATATTTGTCTGAATGGTGGTGGTTTTGGTGCAACAGGACTATACGGAATTGAGCAATGGATTTATAGAGGTATTGTTCAATTACCTGCCTCGGCAAACTGTACAGATATTATATTCAGTTGGGGAAGTTGCTGCCGTAATGGCATAATTACGACAGGGCCTTCTAACGATGGCTTTTATTTAGAAGCAACATTAGATAATACGTTAGCTGACTGTAATAACTCTCCTGCTTTCAACTATGATCCAACTGTGTTCTTATGTATTGGTCAAGAAAATCACTTTAATCATGGTGTTACAGATATTGACGGTGATTCCTTAGTATTTAGTTTAGCAGATTGTTTAGATGGAGCTAATACTTCAGTAAATTATAATGCTCCTTTTAGTGCAACTAATCCATTGACTACTGCATTTCCTCCAACGATTGATCCTGCAACAGGACAATTGACATTATTCCCATCTGCTATAGAAGTAGGTGTATTATGTATTAAAGTAGAAGAATATAGAAATGGCGTCAAAATTAGTGAGGTGATTAGAGATTTACAATTCTCTGTTATTGATTGTGGTACGAATACAGTTCCCGTTGCTTCAGGAATCAATGGAATTGCTGACTCCACTGGGGTTACAGGTTCTTATCAGCGTCAAGCATGTGTAGGAGAAGACTTCTGCTTTGATATAAATGCTTTTGACCTTCAAGGAGCAATTGCTTTTCAGACCATAGAAATGGAATGGAGTGTTGGTATTACAGGAGCAACATTTGTGATTGATGATTCAGGTAATGTACCTAAAGGAACATTCTGTTGGACGCCTGAGCCTAAAGATGTCGGTAAACGATTCTTTACGATTCGACTACAAGATGATGCTTGTCCTGTATTTGCAATTAGTGTATTCACTTACACCATAGATGTTATACCGAATAATCTTACAGCAAATATTGATACGGTTGATGGAGGAATATATAGCATTACGAACGACTCTATATATTTAGATTCACTAGGAGAATCCGTTAGTTTACAAGGACTTATTAATACAGACACCACAGGATTGATGATTAGTTGGTCACCTGCTGATGGATTAAGTTGTACAGATTGTTTGGATCCCGTTGCTACACCAACAGAAACAACAACTTATACCTTTACAATTACAGATCCTGATAACTGTAGTGGTTCAGATAGCGTAATTGTAGTCATCCCTCCTCCACAAGTATCTACTACACCTATAGAAGAATTGGTGAATGAGGTCAAAGTAGCACCAAATCCATTTAGCCATAATGCACTATTAAGCTATAATTTAATGGAACAGTCTGATGTAGTGATAGAGGTGTTTAATTTAGTCGGTCAAAAAGTAGCGACATTAGCTAATGAGCGTCAATTACAAGGAAATTATCAATATGAATTAGGTGAAGCCGTTTCAAGTAATAAAGGTGTTTACCTCGTCCGTCTGAGAATTAATGAAGAAATAATTACTAAAAAGGTAATTGTACAATAATTGAAATTAATTCGATTATAATAATTGCTTATTTTTTAGAAT
>CAYLSF010001617.1:0-1832 GCA_964385675.1 uncultured Saprospiraceae bacterium | reverse complement strand
ACTTGTTTCAGCTCAAGTTCTAATAAATCTTGGCAAAATGTTTCTGATTTTTTTTCACACTCTAAAATACAGAATTTACATTTTGCCCCTTTTTTTATCCAAAGTCTAAATATTGAATTACTCCATCTTTAATTGGAATTTGTAATTTGGCAAAAATAGGATTCAAGGTATCTATAGTTTTTTGTTGAATTTCTATATTCTAATTCCTCGCATGAGTTAGATCTGACTTAGTGTAATGGTAACTACTTTCAAATGCTTTATAGTACAATCCAATATGTGATTTTTTATAAATGTGTTTTTTGATTTTTCCCCATATATATTTCTTTTTAACCGAAGACTTTTTGAGTACTTTTTGACGTATCTCTATAACTGTATCAATCAATATCTTTTTATATGAATAATCATATTTTATTAAATATCTACTTTTCCATATCTCATTTATTTTAATGCTATCGGATTTTAATATAATCTTTTCATTACCATCATCTTTAATGATTCCCCAAATAGGCTGAATTTCGTCAATCTTATCTTGGATAATTTTTTGATTAATCTTTTGAATATGAGATGGATGTTCTTCTGCTACTTCTTCAACAACTAATTCTGACTTCTGAGCTAAAAGCACAGTAAAAACACTAATAAATAGGATAATAAGGAGGTATAATTTTTTCATATTGGGGAATTTCATTTTATGAAAAATAATTACAAAAGTAAATATAAGTACTCGGACATATTAAATAGCCACTAATGCATAAATTACTCTCAAATACAATCAGCTGATTGTTAGCGAATTAAACATCCCTATATTCGTGACTTATGTGATGAATAATTATGTCCGACTACTTACCAATTTTAACACACCTTATCAACCAAAATACCGAACAGGACTTTTCAACTTATTTTTAACTGCGGCTAAGGTTTCCATTTTCGTCCTATCAAATGCTAAATCTCCTGTAAACCGATGCTTATAAGTTTCAAAAAAAGCCTTCCGATTCTCTGCTTTTCGCTTTCGGTTTTCGTATTGAGCAATAACTTTTAGACTCTTTTTACGAAAGGCAGGGTGTCGAGATAAATTAGATTGATAGATTTGATACGCCAATTCCATATTTTCTAAACCATCTTCTTGAATGATTTTTCCTAATCTTTTGAATAGGTGATTATGTTGAAAGGTAATATCTTGTAAATGTGTTAATATCCGTTTTCGGGTTTTAGGTGGATATTTTTTTAGTCCTAACCATAGGGTGTAGTAGGCTTTGTGTTTTAGTAGTGTTTTGATTTGTATATCACTAAAGGCGTAACGTCCTGTATAGGCTAAGATGATATTTTTCATAAGCAAAGAATTTATCCTAAAATAAATTCTTTGCCCATTAAAATGGAATCATTCCGATAAACACAATACTTTTTTAGATCAATCTAAACTTCATCAAGGGTACAATTAAATCGGTTGATTGACGCATATCCATTAGTAATGATGTATCCTTAGAGCGTTTGATAAACTTAAAATTCTGAAAGAGACTGATACGTCGCCCAAAGTGAAACTCCTCTCCGTTTACAGGAAATACTCTAAAAGACTTACGTCTAATTATAGCATTCTGTAAGGGTTCTTGTTCTGCTTTGAGTATTTGATGTAAATACTTGTTGAGCGGGCTATTTGCTTTTAAGAATAAAAAATGTTTCTCATCAACATCTTGAAGGACAGAAAATGAAAATTTCTTTTTAAAAAACCCTTGAGTTGTGTAGGTGTAGTCAATTAGTTTTAAATCTTCAATAGAAAGGTTAAAATTATCTTTACCTTTTGAGATAGAAAGTGTTTCCTCATTAATACTGACTTGATA
>CAYLSF010001616.1:0-1839 GCA_964385675.1 uncultured Saprospiraceae bacterium | reverse complement strand
ATCTTTTATACTTCTTCAGCAATTGTACAATTATAAACTAAACACCATTGTTGAGTTTATGGCTTTGGCTTTTGTAGTAGAAAAGAGTTGTTTTATCGAAAAAAATTTATTTTCCTCCTTCTTTTTACACAAAACCTAGATGCTAAAAGATCAAACAAGGATTACCGTTAAAGGTTTTGATATTCTGTTGTTCTAGCATCACTCCATAATCCTTCTAAATTATAGAATTCTCTGGCTTCTTTGTGAAATATGTGAACAATTACATCAAAGTAATCCACAAGTACCCAAACCGCATTATTAGCTCCTTCTACATGAGAGGGTAATTCGTCTAGTTTTTGTTTGAGTTCTTTTTGAATATTATCTGCGATTGCCTTTACTTGATTTTCGTTGTTACCATGACAGATTACAAAAAAATCAGTAGGTGCTTCATCCAATTCCCTTAAATCTAATTTTATGACGTCAATTCCTTTTTTGTCTTGAATAGCCTCAATGATAAGTTCGTTAAGTTGTTCAGCTGGAATCTGAGCCTTTCTTCTTTTTCTACGCTTCGATGTTGGTATCTCCAAACCTGACAAGTCCTCCATTTTTTAAGTATTTTCATTCTTTACAATGAAAACACTTTTTGATTGAAAAATATATTTGAATGTAAATGTGATATTTCTAATAAGATTAGTCGTTACTCAAACCTATATTATCACTTGTATTACGAAAATACTATTGTAATTTATGACTTTTTTTTGTAAAAAGTTCAGATTGTCTCAAATTTGCACCGTGTTTTAGGGCATCATCTTTTAATCTTATTAGTAATCAAAAATACGATTTTGTTGTGAATACCACTTATTCAACACTTTTTATTGGTAAGATTATCCACCATTTTAACACTTTACCTTCTACCAATACTTATGCTATTGAGTATTTAGCAAAAAACAATCCAAGCGAGGGGACTGTCATTTCGACCTTTAATCAGACGCAGGGAAAGGGTCAATTTGACAGCAAATGGGAAAGTGAAGAAGGGCAAAACTTGACACAAACGATTATTTTATACCCTAAATTTATATTACCGCGTCAGCAGTTTTTATTGAGTAAAATGGTAGCATTAGCGACAAGAGATTTTATAGCGTCTCTGCTTCCAGATACAGTTGAAACGCATATTAAATGGCCTAATGATATTTTGGTAGAAGGCAAAAAAATTGCAGGTATTTTAATTCAAAATAGCTTAAGTGGTGCTAAAATTAGTCATTCCATAGTTGGTATTGGTATCAATATTAATCAAACCGATTTTCAGTTTATTGGCGGACGAAAACCTACTTCTTTAGCCGTAGAAAATGGCGAATATTATCATTTACCCACGTTACAACAACAGTTATTTTGGCATTTAGAGTATCGTTATCTTCAACTTAAAAACCATCAATGGATGCCGCTACACCAAGATTATCTGACGAATTTATACCAATACCGAAAAATGCAAACATTTGAAAAGCCAGATGGTACAAGATTTAGAGGATTTATAGAAGGGGTGACAGAAGAAGGCTATTTAATCGTCAATTGGGATGGACATCGGAATGAATTTGCTTTGAAAGAGGTTAAGTTTGTTTGATTTATTAAATTAACAGAAATAATTTTACAAGATTCAAAACGCTTTTTATGAAAAAATTATCAGTACTACATACCTTATTTTTAATTTGGATAGTAACAGGATTTTTAGCTTGTGGTGGTTCTACAACACCTGCACCAAAACCAACACTTCCACCGTCTCCTACTACTAATGATACAAAAGATGAGGTAACGACTCAAGAAAAACTTGTAGAAGAAGATGGAATTACGGTAAATTTAAATCCT
>CAYLSF010001615.1:0-1841 GCA_964385675.1 uncultured Saprospiraceae bacterium | reverse complement strand
TTTCATTTGACTAAGTTAGTCCTTTTTATGGTACTGGCTTCGCCAGGTTAGGGAATTGGAAATTAATAATGTACCTACTATGACGTAGTAATTTTTAGTCCATAAATTCTTGAAAAAATTAGTGCATAGCCTCGCTACGGACTCATTTTTTCGAGGATTTATGGGCAAAAAGGACAAGTTAGAGTAGGTATATTATAATTTTCCAATTCCCTTATCTAACGTTTTTAGGTAAAAAAGGATGTTAAGGAATGATAACAAAATAAATATACACTCTTGACTGCCCCTTTTATCCGCTATTTTCACTTGAAAAAAGTTCATTTATACCCGATAAACTCGCTTTTTCAAGCCAAAATACCGAATAAAATTTTCTATTCAAGAATGCACATTTATTTAATCATCATTCCTAGATCAAAGTTACATTATTACGATAAGCCAAAAAGCATACTTGTTAATCAGTTGTTAAACGACTTTTTAACCCATAAAGAATACTTTTTTTAAAGTAGATTTATGTTGTTTAATTTAAAATTAGGGTTATGAAAAATACATATTTAAAGTTCGTTCTATTAGTATCTATTCCATTTATGTTGTCTTTTGTGAGTGTATCCAATATAGATTTAAAGGGTTCTAATCAACAACCAGACTATGAGGTCAGTAAAGTTTACCCCTACATTACCGTTACAAAAGCAAAACTCAATGCTGCCAATACATTGATTGATTTAAATCCACACTATAAGCCGTCATGGGTTAAAAAATATTTAAAAGTTGAGGTCAAGGCAATACAAAATGGAACTATAAAAACAGCTATTCATAATAGTAATCAATTGCATCCCACTCAAAAACGCCTAATGAAAATAGCAGATGTTGGAACGGCTATTTCTATTAAAATTAGTTATATCCCAGAAAACACCTTAAAAGATAACCCTGCAAGAGAAATGGAATTTTCATTTACCGTAGAACCGGATAAAGATGCCACTTACATCGGTGGGCAGGAACAATTAAAAAATTATCTGAAGCGACATATCATGAATAAAATTCCGAATAACCTATTTGAAGGTTATAAATTAGCTGCTGTAAAATTCTCTATTGATGAAAAAGGAAAAATTATACGCCCTGAAATAGCTTCATCTTCTGAAAATCAAGCAGTCGATAAAATCCTGCTTGCTGCTATTGAAAATATGCCAAATTGGAAACCTGCATCTTATGCTAATGGCTTAAAAGTGAAGCAGGACTATGCTTTGATGGTTGGTAATATGGAGAGTTGTGTGGTGCATACGTTGAATGTCAATCCGAGATAGGAAGGTTTTATTTTACTATAATCGTTAAAAATAACAATATCAATAACAATTTGAGTGATGAAGACACAAACCATACCTTATCACTCCCCTATCTAAATTTTCAAACCATATAACGTTTTTATCTTTTTTTGAAATTACTTCTCATCTAATACAATTAGCAACAGATGGCAAATAGTAATTTCTTTATATCCCAACTCGCTGATGAACTTTTTATCAGTGAACGACAGCTTAGACGACGCCTTAAACAATTAACAGGATTATCGCCCTCTCAATACTTTCAAGAAATTAGAATGAATGAAGGTCGTCGATTATTAGAAACGGAAACCTATAGAACAGCAACAGAAGTATCAAACGCTGTAGGGGTTAAAAATTCCTCAACCTTTACCCGAAACTTTATTAAGCGTTTTGGTAAAAAGCCCTCGGGGTATTTGTATAGGTAAATAGTGCTCTTCTTTATTTGTCTTAGATATTCAAAACTCATTTAGAATATTGCCTCCATAAGTATTCTAATGGCCCGTATTTACGGTAATTCAACCATAATTTCGA
>CAYLSF010001614.1:0-1843 GCA_964385675.1 uncultured Saprospiraceae bacterium | reverse complement strand
CAAAATAAACTCCTGAGGCTAAATTCTGTGTACTTACAGAAAGCATATTTTCTCCACGCTCAATCGAATAATGATTGGTTTGAAGAATTTGTCCAATTTCATTGATAATATAAACACTTGCTTTTTCCGCCACTTCAGCATTGAAAACTAGGGTAAAATTACCTTGATTTGGATTTGGGAATAACTCTAAACCTGATACAGGGTTTGATAAATATGGACCAGAAACAGAAGGTAACTGCTCCATACAGACTTTCCATAAAAACGTTCCTCTTTCATAAGGTGTATTAAAAAGTGTACCATCATCAAGGAATAAAGAGTTATTGGTAGAAAAACGACCTGAAATGTAAATATTTTCCGTACCATCATAGTGTGCGTTGATACTATTCGTAAAATCACTAGCCCCAATATATCTTAAGTCTTTGGTCGTACCAACAGCATCTAGTGTTGCTAAAAAAGTTTTTCTACCCATTCCGCCTCCACCTATTGCATAGTTATCAAACATAGCCCCTGAGTTTGCATTACCTAATATATAAATATCCTTTTTACTATTTGTAGTTACAGCGGTTCCCCACTCTTGTCCTTGATAGATGGGAGAACCAAAACCTCTACTAAATTGAAAATTACCAGCACTATCGAATTTTAATAATAATATTTGTTTTGATGTGTCTGAATCCAAAATATTACCATCTATCATAAGTCTTGTGTCCGCGATTCCTACTGCATATATATTATTATCTATATCAGCATGTACATCATAAATAGAACTAGCAGAAGTAATATTAAATAGACTTGTACCATTTTGTACCCATATAATATTTCCAGTATTACCATCTAATTTAGCTACGTATGGGCGAAGCAAACCACTTGTACTTACTGTAATCGTATCTATTGTCATGGTATCGCTATACATCCCACCTATAATAATGTCATTATTTGTATCTGTATCAATAGACCGCCCTCCACTATAACCAATAATGGTAGATGGAGTAAGAGAAGCTTGTGATTGAGTTGCCCATATCTCATTACCATTTGCATCAAGTTTTAAAACAAAAACTTCAGATGCAAATGTCATAGTTTCCAAGGTCAAATTTCCCATCACTAGTTTCCCCATAAAAGAGCCTGTAGCGAGTATATCACCATTACTATCTGTTGTTAAGTTTGGCCACCAAGTATTTATTGAACTATGTATAGCTGTCGGCTGCAATTCATAATTCTTAAACCATACTAGATTACCATTTGGATCAAACTTGGCGATTAAAATACTTGGTTCTGTATTAGAAATCACTTGTCCTTCTAATACAATTGCTCCCTTGAAATTCATTAAAAGATACATATCATTTCCATTGGTATGAATACGATGGGAAGTAGCTTGAGGATCATAAACACTTAAAGCCGTCATCTCAATATGTTTTGTCCAAAGTGAATTACCTAATGAATCTACTTTAGCGATATACATTATACTTCCATCTATCAATTGTGTATTGACTAAGGAAACCCCATTGAAAGTAACAATACTGCTATCTACCGCACCTACGGTAAATATATTTCCATCATTATCAGTAACCGCTCCATGAAAAAAGCTTGAAACACTAGCGTTTGGTACACCGCCTGTAATAACCCATTCGTTACATTGTGCAAGGGTTTTAGTATGATAAAAAACAAACAATAATAAGGTGAATAATAAACTAAATTTATTCATAATATTAGATTGGGTTTTCTACTATGGCATCAAGAAATATTTAGGGTAATATTTGACTAAAATTCATCTAATTTTATCCATTAGTGCAAGGATTGTATTCATAAATGGTCTGGCATGGCAATTGTTAGAAGGTTAATTTGAAGT
>CAYLSF010001613.1:0-1843 GCA_964385675.1 uncultured Saprospiraceae bacterium | reverse complement strand
GATGTTTTTAAAAAAAGGTATAAATCAACTAGAGCAAATTTTTAGTATAATCTTTATTCGATTGATAGAATTTTTTACTTGACTACTTTTTAAGAGAAATACACAACCAATTGTTGCGTTTTAAAGTTGATTGATGCTGAAAACCAGTTTGTTGTGCAGCATCAATTACGATTGATTCATCTGCTAACATACATCCAGATACAATCAATAGACTTTCTTGATTCATCATCTCATACAACGATTGAAGGGAATTTAATATTACATTCCTGTTAATATTAGCTAAGACAATATCGTAGTTTTTCGATGAAATGACCGATAAATCACCATGAAGGGCATTTATATTATGCACACTGTTGATAATAGAATTATTGATAGTATTGTCATACGATTCTATTTCTATATCCACAGCATCTATTGAGGAAGCACTCAATTTAGACGCTAAAATGGCTAATATGCCTGTACCACAACCATAATCTAAAACTTTTTTATTTTGAAAGTCAATGGTTTGCATTCGAGCCATCATCATATAAGTTGTTTCATGATGACCTGTACCAAATGCCATTTTGGGGTCAATAACTAAGTCATATTTTACATTTGGGGTAGTGGGATGGAAAGATGCTCTTACCGCACAAAACTCGTCAACTATAACCGGTTTGAAATTAGCTTCCCATTCTGCATTCCAATTTTTATAAGGAATGAATTCTTTTTCAAAAGTGAATGGATAGGTTTTTTGTAGGTCTTTTAAGTAATTCTCAACGGTTATGTTCCAATCTTTAGTCGGAATATAAGCTATAATTCCTGTTTCATGTTCTTCAAAAGTATCAAAAGAATAATCAGGCAAAAATGCCATTAGGATTTCCCCTATTTCCGTTGTTGTTTCAATTTTTAGAGCAAAGTAATCCATCTTATATTCGACTTTCGACCTTTGACTTTCGACTTTCGATAATCGAGATTAAGATTCGAAGGTCGAAAGTCGAAAGTCATACTATTAAAAAGCATTAATAATGTCAATAAATGCATCTGGCTTTAAGGAAGCACCGCCTACTAAGCCACCATCTACATCGGGACAAGCAAAAAGTGTAGCCGCATTAGCTGGTTTTACACTTCCTCCATAGAGGATCGTGGTTTCATCAGCTACCTTTTCACCATATTGAGTAGCAATTAGAGCTCTTAATTCTTTATGCATATCTTGTGCTTGCTCTGGTGAAGCAGTTACGCCTGTTCCAATTGCCCAAATCGGTTCATAAGCAATTACTACATTTGAGAATTGCTCTGCACTTAAATGAAACAAACTTTCTTTTAACTGATTGGCTACAAAGTCAACATGTGTACCTGCTTCTCTGATATCTAATGATTCACCACAACAAAAGATTGGTGTTAATCCACCTTCTAAAACGATATTTACTTTAGCCGCTAAAAATTCGTTAGACTCCTCAAAGTATCCTCTACGCTCAGAGTGTCCTATGACAACATATTCAACACCCACAGACTTTAACATATCCACAGATGTTTCACCAGTATAAGCCCCACTAGCTTTTGGATAACAGTTTTGAGCCCCTAATTTAATATGATCTGCACCTGCAATAACTTCACTTACTGCTTTTAAATGAATAAAAGGTGTACATAAAACAACTAAGTTTTCTGTGCTTGTTTCTCCTGCTATAATCGCTGAAGCTAAAGCAATACCTTCATCATAGTTCTTATTCATTTTCCAGTTACCGGCTGCAATTTTTTGTCTCATGATTTTAGTAATTTAGTAATTTGTGTCCCGATAAGAATCGGGAAGTGGCTAGTGATTAGTTTCAAAAGTTTAACCATTTATCACTATAAGTTATAATTTAAG
>CAYLSF010001612.1:0-1843 GCA_964385675.1 uncultured Saprospiraceae bacterium | reverse complement strand
AGTGGCTTAACTTATCTAAGACAAAATTTACCTTTTATAAAAAAATGACATCTGTCCAATAATAGTCAAGGACAATAGTTAATCTTATGTTTCGCACCCAAAGTATCAAAAAAAAATTAAGTGTAAAATGCTTGAAAATTACGTCCTAATAATTTGAGAATTACTTTTTGATGCTCTTGTAAGTTTAAAATAATTTGTTGATTATCAGTTGTGTATAAAACATGGACACCTTCAAAGAACTCAAAAATCCATTTCATAGTAGGGTTTTGAACAAGTTTTCCTTGTTGATTAGGAAAACTCAAATCATTCTTCCTAAGAAGCGTTCTTGTTGCATATTCTAAAGCAGAATAAACTAATAAACACAAAGTCATGACCATCAAAATAGCGGTCATCCGTTCAGGCTTTTGGACAAACAAGGAAGAGGCTACAATATTTGGATTTTTTAAAAATCGAAAAGAACGTTCTACACTTGATTGACTTTTATAATATTCTAATAGTTTTTCGCTAGGTATTTCTATCTCATTTAACTGGTTTGTCGCCAGAACAAAATATCCTATTTTTTCTTTTTCAGCTTCATATACTTCTATATCACTACTCATATTTGCTCGAATATAATAACTTATTCTATCAGGTTGCTGTCCCTTTTTAGGTTTTCCTTTCGTTTTATAATGATTTTTAGATAAAATAGTTACCTCTTCTAATTTATTGTATTTTAGACTGTTAGATAGTTTTTTACTTGCTTCTATTGCTGCTTCTTTAGTGTCAAATAATACTCGACTTAGTTTTTTCAGTTCCTTTTGTGCTAATATCGTAGCCCTCAGTAATTTTTTATTTAAACTGCTTAAATCTCGATTATATTTAGCTTCACTAAACAAAACTAACCATCGCTGACGAACTTCGCCATAAGTACTACAAACAACTTGATATTTATAGCCATCATAGTTTTTTAAGGGCTTGAAAGCTGTCTTATCGGTTGTTAAAAGTAACTCTTTTATACCATTTAGATGATTGGGTACTCTCGTCACCCATTTTAAGCTACCTTTAGTGGATAAGATAGATAAATTATCCTGATTATATAATTTGCTATCGACTACCACCAAATCTACATGATAATCCTTTTTTAATTGTTCGCTATAATTCGAGATAAACTCTCCATAACTCTTGCTCTCTTCCTTGTTACCGCTCAACACTTCCATTAACAGTGGTACTTTACTTTTATTTTCTACGATAAGCTGTAAACCTATTTGTACCAAATCAGGACGATGGTCTTTACTATACCCTTTTACTATTTCTAACTTCTGACCATTTTCTAACTCTATATTCTTCTCTTTTCCATGTAAATGAAAGGTCGTATTATCTAATTGTCCACTTCCTACTTTTAACCCATATTCTTTTGATAAATATCCTATCGCATGACTGCTTATTAATGAATATAATTTACTGACACCAAAATCATAAACCGCATCTAAACTCCTTGCTAAAGCATCGTCGTTAAAATGAGAGGCTTCTAAGTAACTAACATTCAAAAGTTTATCAACAGGCTTATTCTTAAAAAAATGAGAAACTAAATATAAACGCTTGTTCACAAATCCTAAACCGTTTAATATTAAACCTACTATAGCATTACCCGTACTTAATATTTTATCTGCTGAATCATTCGGTAAATGAGTATCTATTAACTTTGCTATCTTTAATTCTCCACACATCCCTGCAACTAACCCTAAGTGATCTAATACTTTTGTCTTATATAAATCCTCTGTTGTCTTTTTTATTACCATGACGCAAGTTTACGCCCTTTTTCCCTAATTTTATACTTTTAGAATTTAGGTGCGAAACCTAAGTT
>CAYLSF010001611.1:0-1847 GCA_964385675.1 uncultured Saprospiraceae bacterium | reverse complement strand
CAAAATATTAAGTTTAGATCCAGGATATTATATCAATAAACCTGTTGGTCTATTCTTGAATGACATACCTAAACCTAAAAGTACTTTTTTCTTAGAAAATGCTCATGCTCAGGTATCCTGTTATGTAGTTAATTATAATAATCAAGGATATATCAAAATGGTTTTAGATTTTGATGAAATTCAATATTTGCCAAAATCTAAAGCTATTGGGGCAGAATGGGATATGAAATTATTTAGGAAAGAGATCTTATCTGAAATTAGCATAATCTATAATCATCAAAGAAAGTATCATTTCTCTTGTTATAAGTTGTTAAATGGTAAATGTAATACATTTGATGTTCAGAAGTATTTAGAGAAGGAGAGAAAGAAGAAAGAGTAAATACCGATAAAATTTAGATAATCTAAGTTATGCCTATCATAGCAATAATCGAAATCAATTGAAAAGTGTTACAGAAGGCTCAACTTATGAGGGTCCACAAGCCTTAAAAGGGTTTAAGGATGGTAATGTGACTAATAATGACTACGTTTACGATGCCAATGGTAATATGGTTGAGGATAAAAATAAGGATATTATTATCGAATATAATCATCTAAATTTACCGACTAGAGTTACTTTTGGAAATGGTAATCGTTTGGAATGGATATACGATGCAGCAGGGATTAAACTGATAAAGAAGAGATATGAAGGTAATTCTTTGACGTTGACCAAAGATTACGCTGGCGGATTAGAATATACCAATGGCCTACTGGAAGCCATCTACTTTGATGAAGGTAGAGCAACGCCAAATGGGGTGTCTTTTCAGTATGAGTATAGTATTAAGGATCATTTAGGTAATACCCGTGTCACTTTTGCTGACTTAAATGGTAATGGTCAAATAGTAGAAAATGAGATTCTTCAAGCTGACCACTATTACCCCTTCGGAATGAGGATGGAAGGTTACGGTCGTATGGTGACAGGTACAGAGAATCATTATACGTATAATGGTAAGGAACTCAATGCGGATTTTGATTTGGATTGGCTAGATTATGGAGCGAGGTGGTATGATGCGAGTATTGCTAGATGGTCGGCTGTGGATCCTCTGGCGGAAGATTATGCTGTCATGAGTCCTTATGTTTATGTGGCGAATAATCCGATTATGTTGATTGATCCCGATGGGAGAAAATTCACACCAGCTAGTCGTGAGTGGCTTAATAAAGTAATAAGAAGGACTACTGAAAAAAGGACTTCTCATTCTAACAAGATGCATAAAAATTTTGAAAATTTTAAGGAACTTTTAATTGATGGTGATATCGAAGAAGCTAGTGATGTTGCTGACGAGTTTAATAAATTAGCTGATGAATACCATGATATGGGAGACCTTTTGATGGAAATAGAGGAATTAGATGCTTCTGATCAATATTACAATATTGATGTGTCTCATTATTCAAAAGAATCTCTTAGCGATAAAGGGGCTATTATTTTCAATAACAAAACAAGAGCTGTTGATATTATTGTAAATAATAATAAGTTTGAAAAACTGAGAGAAAATAAATTAATTGCTACTCTTGTACATGAATTGACTCATGCCTATCAATTTGAAAATTCTAAGTTGGATATTACTACTTATGAAGGAGATATATTAAAGGATGGAAAAACGAAAGGTGCAATTTTATATGATCAAACTGATGAAATAGAAGCATTTAGAAGGGAAAATTTATTTGGAGGTGACTATTGGTCTGCTAATGCCTATAGATATAGAAAACTTAAACCTACTGCGATAGACATAAAAAATAATTCTTTTACTTCTCTGGTATTAGCTACAAATGAGCAGAATTATATTGACAAAAAATTTAACCAAAGAGTTAAT
>CAYLSF010001610.1:0-1850 GCA_964385675.1 uncultured Saprospiraceae bacterium | reverse complement strand
CTTGAAGAACTAGGTGTCTCTAGCTTGGTATTATTAATCAGATAATTTTCAAAGTCATTTCGATTATAAATATGATAACACAGAACATCTCCATCTTTTTTGACAATCAAATAACCACCAGTAGCATCGTATTGTCCTGTCCAAACTTTTGAAGGCATCATACCTAAAGCAATATCTGTTAAAAACCGTTTTATTTTATAAGTGTAAAACTTATGATTATTGATAACATCAAAATTTAATGGATTTTGTTTTTCAATTTCAGAAAGTAAGTCAATCATTATCGTATTACTTGTTGAATAATATTCAAGAACTATTTGAGAAATAATTTGAGGTAATAAACTATCAATCAAAACAAGATTGTTAGCAAATATTTGTTTATCTATTTTTACAAATTGAAAGATACCACCTTTAGAATAAATCATTTCGATTCTATCTCTAATCTTACTCTTCGTCTTGATATTATTAATTGCTAAAACTTCCTCCGAAGTTAGTTTTAGGTGCTCTATTTTAAACGTAAAGTTTGTAGTTTTTCCTGCATTTAGTAAAGTTGCAGGGCTTCCTAATTGAGATTTGATACTAAAACCAAGTGTAGGTGTTTGGTTTGTCCTTTGATCATGAATAATAACTGTAATATCAGTCTTTGTTGAAGAATTAGCTTTTAAAGAAATACAGTTCATTTCCAGCATGAACTTTTCAATCTCTGGAACGGCAAATGTACGGGAAGAACTTGTTTTTATATAGTTGAGTAAAGCGGTTGACTTTTCTTTAAACTCACTTATTGGAATTTTTACCACTTGCTCATTTCCTTTAACTACAACGATTTTATCTTTAATTGAATATTCAAAATTACCATTTGATTCAGAGCGTAAAATCCTAATAATCGGGTACAATACATTTGGTATTTTTTCGATATTATTATCTCCTGGATAAAGAACTGTATCACCTAATAATTTTAAAAGGGTATATATTTCACTCCATTCTCCTTTGTTTCCTGTTAACATGTTTATAAGTCTAGGTTTTGAATGATTCTTTTTCCTGTTGCTTGTATTGCTGGGACTGCAACTGAATTTCCAAATTGTTTATATGCTTGAGCATCAGAAACGACAATTTTAAATTTATCTGGATAACCTTGAAGTCTTGCCCATTCTCTAGGGGTCATTTTTCTGATTCCTTCTCTGTTGACCTCTCCTTTTATATTTGTAATAGGCTTAAAATTAGTTAATCTATCATCATAAACAAGATTTCTTTCTTTACCCATCCCTCCTACGACAATAGCGTTTGCTACACTATCATCAGCCACTATTGAATATCCAAATCCATTTCCTTTGCTTTCATGTCTAGCTCGATGTTTTCTCAAAGTTTCCAAATATTGCGTTGAGAGGTAATACTTAACAGAAACCTCTTTTTCTTCTTTTACATCTTCAAAAACTACTGATTTATTTGTTGGTTCTGGATAAGTAAATTCAGATATATTTAAGTCTTTTCGGAAACCTATAATAAAAATCCTTTCTCTATTCTGAGGTACACCAAAATTTTTAGCATTTACGATTTTTGGTTCTGGGACAAAATAATTCAAATCTTTTCTCAATACGTTCAGTATAGTTGTCAGCGTTTTTCCTTTATCATGATTTCGTAGTCCTTTAACATTTTCAAGAAATATTGCTTTAGGCTTCTTTCTCCTTATTATTTCAGCTACATCAAAAAATAAAGTTCCTCTTGTATCTTCAAAACCTCCCCTCTTACCAGCTATTGAAAATGCTTGACAAGGAAATCCTGCACATAAAATATCAAAGTTATCAGGTATAAAATTTTTAGTTGTTTCTTTTGTTATATCTCCAAAAGGAATCTCT
>CAYLSF010001609.1:0-1850 GCA_964385675.1 uncultured Saprospiraceae bacterium | reverse complement strand
TCAAGAAGTAACTCTTAAATGGTTAAGAGAACTACCCGAAGATGATGAAGTAGCAATTGCAAATAAACATATTCGCGAACGAGGATTAAATACTCGTTTATATCCCGCTACGGGTAATTTATCTGTGGGAGGTTTCATTTATTTTGGACTCAACATCGCTTTTTTAGGGGTAGCTGGGGTTAGTGATTTTACCTCATCGGGATTTGCCTTTGAAATAGGAGAAGGCGATGATTTTATTGCAGGAAACTTTTATGTAGATCCTAAAACCCTAAGAGGTAAAAAATGTAAATATCATTTAGGAATTGGTGGTGTCGGAGAAGGAGGTTTATATATAGACTTTTTTTATAAAAATGAACTAGTCGGGCAATTTGCTGGAGCTGGAGAAGATTTTGAAGTAGGTTATATCAGTTCTAAAGGGAAATTCCACTAATAATAAATTTCTTAGTTATAACATGACATATCAGCAATTCTTAATTTGAGAATATATCGTGCAAGAACCTTAATCTATTGATATTTAAAAGAATAGAAAGTATCACTTTGAACGATAGCTTTCATTTATATTGCAATTGAGAAAGTCAAATGACGAATTGCTGATAATGTCCATATGACTATATCTAAATGATTTTAGTTTTAATTCAAACCATATTGTTTTAGCACAAAAAGGTAGGCTTATAATTATAAGTTTTCAAATCACAATAAATGAAAAATCAAACAACCAAAAATTGGATATACAGATTAGATGATAAAAAACATCCCATCAATCATCAGTTATTAACAGGCGGTAAAAAAATCCTAAATACGCTCTACAAATACACCCCACAATATACCACAGGAGAGGATGTTAGTTATTTACCCTCTTCTTACAGTCAATATAGTGACTATATGGGGCGTTCCAACTATCAACATCACAATGTACAAAGCTTTGCTAGATGGCAAGAAGATAATTATGATTGGGTTTGTAAGGATTTTGTAGGGCAAGACCAGATAGAACGCCCTAATGGCTTTATCTGTTGTACGGATTGTAGTGGTTTTGTGACGAGCTTATTTGGCTATTGTAATCAAGTGGGTAAAGTTCCTACAGCTTTTGGTACAACGCAAACACGACTCAACTATACAAAGGAGCAAGTTGAAAGCAATCATATAGTGCAATGGGAACTAGAGGCCCTAAAAAAAGCTAATGATAAAGTACCTGATTTGGATAATACCTTTCCAGTAACCCTTCAATACGGTTGGAAACCTGCACAAGTTATCCCTGTCGCATCTAGTTTTTATGAGATGATTGCAAAAGAAGAAGGATTCAAATGTATCAAAGACCCTAAGGATATGTTACCTGGGGATATTATTACTTACAATTTATTGAGTAATAAAAACCCAAATAATGACAATGTTCAAGGAATTCCAGATGATACGGGACATATTATGTTGATTGTAGCATTAAGAAAAATATCGAACCAAGCGTTATCCGCTATTTATGGTAAAGAAATCACGGGGGAAACAAGTGTCTATGAAATCATCGTCTTAGATGAAAGTAAAAATCAACATACCAACGATACGAGAAAATTAGTCGCTCCCGATCCTCTCCCTGAAAATGAAAAGCATTATCAAGGCTTAGGTATGGGGATAGCAACGGTTGGTTTATTTAAAAAAGACGATACGGAATCTTCTGGATATATTCCTTATGAAGCGGGAGGGGCAGGAGAGGGTAAATTGGTTTTCTTCTTTGAAGATATACTGTATGGTGGTAAAGACTCTCAGAGTCATCCTCCTGATGTACCTGTTATGATAGGTAGAGGAATATGATTTAGTCAATAATAATAAATTGATTATTCAATACTCAAAATACCCTCTCT
>CAYLSF010001608.1:0-1850 GCA_964385675.1 uncultured Saprospiraceae bacterium | reverse complement strand
TCAAACCAATATAACACCTTTTCAGGATTTTTAGTCAGATAGTCATAACCTGCTGCTCTCTTTGTTCCAATATCAGAAATCCATTGCATTTCTTTTTCTACAGTCAAGTCATTATAGTATTCGTCAATTGACTCTTTTGTCAAAAACTCATCTTTATCATTTTGCATCACCAATGTTGGAACAGGAATTTTGGGTACATCATTTTTAAATGATTTAGCCGTCATATCAAATCCTACTCTTTGGCTATTCTTTCTATTTACCCAATTATTCAAGAAACTAGGTAATCCAAATGACTTCATAAAATCCTCATAACGCATCGGTTGAATAGCTACCATTGCTTTGATATTGTATTGTTGCAATTGATTAGCACCATAAGCATAAGTTGAAGCCGCCGCTCCCATACAGATACTCAACAAACCAATTTGGGCATTTTTATATGCTGGATGATTTGCTATGTAATCTACAGCAGCTACTACATCTTGTGCTTCATCTGGTCCCCAAGAACACCAACCACTCGTATTGGCATCGCTATCACCATGACTTCTAAAATCATACATCAATACAGAATAGCCTTTGTCCACTAAGTATTTGACATGTTTCAAAAATGAAATGTCTTCATTCCACATTTTAACCATGCCCTTACCTTTAGGCGTGTAACCTGAGCGAGAAGCCTGTACCCCAAAATGTGATTGTACGATAATTTTATCAGAACCGCCTTTCACTAACCAACCTTTAAGCGTTATGCCATCAGCAGTTTTAAATTGAACATCTTCATAATCTAAATTGTAATTTTTAGGATTATCAAATACAGGAGCGATACCGCCCTTTACTATCATATTGGATAATATACCCGTTATCATTGTTAGTTATTTTAATAGTTGAAAAATTGAAATTATACCATGACCGCATAGGTTATTTCATATACTTATCAAACCATTCAATCATCTCTACTGGATTTTCAGAGAAATAATTATAGCCTTTAAAGCGTAAAGGCGTACCCTCTAAATAACTAATTTTTTTATCCGTTGCAGGTGTTAAATCATACATTTCCTGTACATCTGTCCATAGAGAATTAGCATCGTCTCTTACTTGAAAAAAGAAAGTCGGTAAGTGTAGATTTTTGAATTTTGGAATCACATTATGATCTTCTACCGTCAAGCCTGTGAGTTTATTATAAATGGGTTCAAATGCTTCAACTGCATCTGTTGCATCAATTCCCATTTGTCTTCCTTGTCTTTCGATAGTAGTTTGTCCTTTAAGCGGTGCAATGCAAAGCAAACATTTTATATCTTCAAATGCTTCTGGCTTTTTATCAATAGCATTTAAGGTTGCATTTGCACCCATGCACATCGAACTTAATCCAATCTCTGCGGCTTCTATCTTAGATTTAGCATAATCAATTGAGGCTAAGACTTCTTGCCATTCATAGTAACCGACGCCTGACACTTTACTTTCACTCTCTCCACTATTGCCATGACTACGAAGATCATAAGCCAATACATTATATCCTGCATCGTGCAATGCCTTATAGCGAGGTAGAAAATTCACTTCAAATCCACCCGCAAAATCTAATCCTTCCAAATGTCCTGCAAAGCCATACCGATTACCTGGCGAAAAGTGATTACTGATAATCACTTTATTGGAATGAGCTGGTATAAACCAACCATTTATCGTTATACCATCACCTGTTGTAAAGGAAATTTCTTCATATTCCATGTCATAATCAGCAGGCGTTCTTAAAATTGGAGTACGAGGAGGAAAGGAAAGTCCTTGAGCTAACATTGTTAGCATTTGCGTTTGCTGTAATAGGAGTTACGTTTGATAATCTTCCTCTAGTGAGTGCCATGACT
>CAYLSF010001607.1:1627-1851 GCA_964385675.1 uncultured Saprospiraceae bacterium | reverse complement strand
AGCTTTGAAGTCTCTCAATTGGAATTACAACATTTTATGAAGAAATTCATTGAGCAGCATTGTCAAAATCTAACATTAGAACATCAACTAGAACTAACTAAATCATCAGTTTTAGCACAACAGCAATATACAGTTTGGTATTGCAAAGAAGAGAACTCAATGGTCAATTATAAAAAAGGGATTCCAATGACAGGTACATGGGTGATGCCTAATGTGCTTGGTCG
>CAYLSF010001607.1:0-1617 GCA_964385675.1 uncultured Saprospiraceae bacterium | reverse complement strand
GAGATGTCATTTTGGTGTGGTAACTAAACTTGGTGGTCGTCTTAAAATATAGTGTATAAAATGAAATCTAGCCTAACAGCATATTTTGGAATCAGTAAATCCAATAGAGATAAATTGGAGGCAGAGGTTGATCGGGTTAGAAAAGTCCTAAAAGAGCATAGGATTATATTGGAAGTATTCGTCGATAAATATGAATTCACTAGTGAAGAGGCTACTGAAATGATGAAAATTGCATTTGAGGAAATTGATAAATGTGATTTTATAATAGCTGAGCTAAGTAAGAAGGCAATCGGGGTAGGTGTTGAAGTTGGATATGCAAAAGCTAAGCAAAAACCAATTATCTATCTCAAAAGAGAAGAGGCTTCATATTCTACTACAGTCGGTGGTTCAGCAAATTATTTTATTGAATATAAAGATGAAAGTGATTTAGAAACAAAACTAATTTTAGTTTTAAATTCACTTCTACAGGTTTTTGAAAAAGAATAGCTACAAAAACTTATGACTCTTTGACAATTTTTGCAAATCTATTCAATGAGAGCTTACTCCATTGTTTTAAACTGTTGATAAACAAGAGGAAAACCACTGTTGAATAAAATGATTTTAGGATTTTTGTAGAAATTATTAAAGAACCAAATTTATTTAGAGTGTCAAATATTTTTAATCGAACTGTAATACAACATTAATGAATATACAGACTCGCCATAATCTATTGATTAGAACCAATCAAATACAAAATAATAGGCAATCTATTTGGTTATTGCATGGGTTTGCAGATTCGGGCTTGGCTTATAAGGAAGTTTTTGAATCATCGCTTAATGAAGTTTTTAATATTTATGTAGTTGATTTATCAGGATTTGGGGGGAGTCCAATTCATCCAGATTACATTTCAATAAAAGAACAAGCGAGCCTATTATCTGATATAATAAGAGCGGAAACCTTAAATCAAGATAAAGTGAATCTTGTTGCTCATTCTTTGGGTGCATTAATAGGAACTTGGGTCTGTCAAAATTTAAAAGAAAAAATTAACTATTATTTCAATGTAGAAGGAAACCTAACAGAAGCAGATAGTTACTTTTCAAGTAAACCCTTAAAATTCAAATCCGCTAAGGCATTTGCGAAATCATTTCAAGTAGAAATATTTGAAAAGGCAAAATCAGAAGAGCGTTATAAAAGGTATTACAGTAGTCTAAGATTTGCCGATCCAGAAGGAATGAGGAATTGGAGTTTAACGAGTCAAGAATACATTAAAGGCAATCAGTGTGGGATGGAATTTAAAGCATTAACCTGTAAAAAGGTATATATATGGGGTGATGTGGATACGCCAAAAGAAACCCAAAAATTCATTCAAGAAAATGAAATTCCGAATCAATTATACAAGGGGATTGGTCATTGGCATATGGTTGAAAACTCCAAGCAATTTTATGAGGATATTCATGATAGAATAAAAGCGTAATAGGGCAAACGATGACTATCATAATTTCGGTTGACTAACTAGTACTAACTCAGAGATTTTTCAATATAAACGAGACCTTTGGAATTATATAACGTGAAAAGTGCATTACTAAAGTTTTGTAACTTTCTCTAATATGCTCATTAGATATATGTAAGTAATGATTA
>CAYLSF010001606.1:0-1852 GCA_964385675.1 uncultured Saprospiraceae bacterium | reverse complement strand
TATAAGATTAAGTTTTCTTAATTTTAAAATATATAACTTAATTTTAAAATATTTTACTTAAATATTTTTCACTTCAAATAATTGATAATGAGTATTTTAATCCTTAATTAAATTATAAAACACTTAGGATTACATTTCAGCATAAAATCCCAAAACTAGGATTTTAATAAAAAAATAGATTTATTTTTTGACCAAAAATTGCCAAAATTATGATACAAAACACAAATGAAATTTACATTGAAGTCATTTATAATATATTTGTTGATTTCAATAATTCTTACAAAGCAGTAACAGAAAAAGACTTAGCAATATTTAAAACACCAACACCTTTTGGTGAAAAATTCAATTTAAGTAATTCAAGGTGGTATGAAGATGGTAACTCTATAGGTAAGTTTTATCAAGATTTATATGAAAAAGTGGAAGAAAAATATAACCGTTCTGGAAGGACGACAAAAAAATTACCACAAAACATTGCTAGAGAATATAATAATTGCATCAAAAATAATAGAGGTTCTTTTGTACCTACACTAGACGGTCCTTATAGAACTAATCCTAATGAGTTATGTATTGCATTAGGCTATGAATCATTCAAAGATTATGTAGAAAAGAAGGTGACGAAGTTGGCATTGGAGGATGAACTGTATGCAATATTCAATAGACAACTTAATGAATTTATTAGAGAAGGAGAACCGCAGGAACTAAGTGTAAAAATCAGAAACGAAGTTAAATATTCTATAGAAAAGGAAATCCCAATTTACCATTGGTGGTGCTATTTATCAGATATTACCAGAAGTGAAGGGCAAAAGAGTAGAGGAATTATATGCGGAAAACTTGGGATGTACAAAAATAATAAGGTTTTATTAATCATTGAACATTCAAGAAATCGCTTAGATAAATATGAAGGCGTATTTGAGCAATCTTCAGACTCTATTTTAAAAATTAGTCTAGAACATAAAAGCACAACAAACGCTATAGATGAGAAACCTGAATTTATGTTTCACACCGCTCGTAATAGCTTTAAAGGTGATAGACCGCTTCACATTGAATACTTGAATGGAGCCTATCTTGGATATGATGTTGATGGAAATGTAGTTTCTGGATTAGCTGTTTTGCAAACGCCTAAAAATATTAATAGCTACAAGGATAAAAAGCTATCAGCTATGTCTTTTGCAAAGGCACATGAAGAATTGACTTACACTACCAAATTCAATTTATCAGATAGAAGAGATCGGATAAAATCTCCCACATTTGAATCAAATTATAATAGCGAAAGTAAATATCGTAAACTTAAAGATTATCAAGGGACTTATTTTGCTTACAATATAAAGGAGGATCACAATAAAAAACTTTATTTACGACAATCTATTATTAGAATCAATAATGACTTAATGGTTGATTGTTATATCAATAAAGGAGGTGTTCTGAAAAATGAATGGAGAGGAAGGGTTAGTTCTTTAAACTCAGACAATGGTTTAGTCGCTTTGACTATATTTACAAAACCTTCCCCAGATCATGATAGGGCATATTATTGGAAAATAATGCTTGATTTTTCTAAGGACAAAGAAGCAATTAAAGGAGCTTATATATTTTCAAGTGATAGTGGACAAGGAAAATTTAATATTGGAAATATCCTTTTAATACGGACTGAACCTAATGATTTTCGTAGAGAAAATACCGCTTTAATTCCTTTATTCAGTGAAAAATATTTTGAATTAGACAAGCAACTTCATCTGTTTAGAGTCTTTTCTGATTACGAAGAAGGATATATACACATGTTACCTTCATTGGTTAAAAATCAAGGAACGCCTATAAAGAGTTATACAGAAAGAAGGCTAGAAGGGACTTATATATC
>CAYLSF010001605.1:0-1854 GCA_964385675.1 uncultured Saprospiraceae bacterium | reverse complement strand
TGATTGAAAAATATACTGTTTAGACTTTGCTTTTTGAGTAATCCTTCGTTGCTACGAAAAAATCTAAAAGTTTTAGATCAAATAATTTTTGACTTTGGGATTAGTTAAAAACAAAAGAGGCTATCTTAAAAAAGACAGCCTCTTCCTATGATTTAATCTTTAGATTAAATTAAAACTAATGATTAACAACTAATCGTTTTGTTATTCTACCTTCTTCTGTACTTACTGTAATAAAATAAACTCCATTCACTAAGTCAGCAGTATTAATCGTAAGATTTTCAGTATGTTGAATTGTTCTGTTCATGACAACTTTCCCAACTGCATTTTGAAGAAAAATTGATTTTTGAACAGCACTAAATTCGCTATTGAAAACTAATTGTACATAGTTGTTAGCTGGATTTGGCATCATTTGGAATTCTGCTGTAGGTGCTACAAATTCTGTAGAAACGACATCTGTACAAGATACACAAGTATTAAAGCAATAAGTCAATAAGGTGGTATCATTCATTCCTATTATTAATGCTCTATTACCCGAACTACCCGCTACCATACAGTTTGTTCCAAATGATTGAGCTATATTTTCCAAGCCATTTACACCATTTTTATATTTGAACTCATACGATGAATTTTTAACTAATGGAATCGTCAATTGATAGATACTATCTCCATCTAGGTCTGTCATTGCTGTATCTGCCCAGTTATTGAAACTACCCGTTAAGAATACACCGTCAGAGGCAATAGAAGATTCTAATCTCATATCTACACTAAAGGTGACATCTACCTTAGGCAGTGTAGGGCATAAGGTATCTATCATACAAGTTTCATAACAAGTCATTACAACAGTATCCGAAAGAACAGCAGGAAGAAACCGCTCATTAAAGTGATTCGGATCAGCACAAGATAGATTGGTTAAGTCTTCTTTATTCCCCCAGCCTGCATTACCATTAGTGAAAATATAATAACTAGAAAATCCTTTAGGTTGAGTGACGGTAATTTCATACACTCCATTACCGTCGGGATCGGTCATTGGGTTATCACCAGGTAATCCAAAATGTCCTCCACCAGCTAGGAATATCCCTGTTGGACCAACTGCTATATTAGCTGTATTTACAAGAAAGGTAATATCTACAGAATCTACCACAACAGGACAGCTATTACAACTATTGAAACAAGGCGTAAAAAGCGTTGTATCTGAAGCTCCAACTGTTAAGGTTCTGTCATAAATACCAGCATTATTTGCTGTACATAGATCCGATATGTCAAAATTTTCTTGTACTGCTAAACCATCTAATTGAAATTTGTAAAAATGAGAACTATTAGCATTAAGCGGTATGGTTGTTGACCAAATGCCGTTCCCTTGATCCAAAAGAGGCGTTGCATTTGGAGACCATCCATTCATCGTACCACTTAAATAGACTGTATTAAAAGCTGCTTGATAGTTACTCATATCTATACTAAAATCTACCATTACTGGTGGTGGTGGAATACAGGCAACACAACTTTCCCAACAAACAGTTGGCAAAATAGTATCTCCTGTAATATTTGAGTAGCGAAGTATAAATCCTGCAAAGTTTTGCGTACACGGTTCACCACCTGCGAAATTTTCTTGTCCTGCCCAATTATCATGAGCAAATTTATATTGAAAGAAAGTATCTATAATAGGAATAGTTACTGACCAAATCCCATTACCCATATCGACCATAGGGTCGCATCCTCCACACCAAGCATTAAAAGTACCATTAACCTCAGGTGTTGTAAATCCACCGCTATATTGTGACATATCGAGGGTGAAGGTTACGTTTTTAGGAACAGGAGGTGGTTGACAAGAATCACAACTTTCCCAGCAGACGGTAG
>CAYLSF010001604.1:0-1854 GCA_964385675.1 uncultured Saprospiraceae bacterium | reverse complement strand
GTACATCATTTAATTTAATCATCATTTAATACTACACTTTATAATGACATCAATTACGTCAAAAGAATCCAAGCTAATTTTTAACGGTCTTCTAAAAGGCTTCACTAAGATAGAAAATCGTCCACTCTCACATATGGATATTGAATATTACGACAATACCTTTGCACCATTAAACTGCATGGTGGTCTTTGAGTCTATTCTTTTCCGAAACGATAAAAAACTTCGAGCTGCTTTTGTTCGTGCTGTAGAAACTTCGCCTATTTTATGTACAGTTGTAGAAGGAGAAGGCAGAGGTGCTCGATTTGTCCCCATTACATCTTCAGATGATTGGCCTCTCTTAACCATCAAACATTTGCCTGATGATCCTCAAATTAACCTAATGGAACAAGCTCGAACAATTATGAATCATCAAATCGGCCTATTACAAAAAGGAGGTAAAAGTGAGCATCGAAAATCTGTTCGGCTCACTATTTTAAAAACACGAAGGAAAATTGGTTTTGTATTGATTACTCCTCATCACTTTTTAGATGGTGTAGGGATAGCAGCCTTTCTAGCCAAATTCATCATGTTATCAGTCGTGCCTAAATTTTTGTGGAATGTCATTCAACAAAGATGCCCAAAGGAATTACCCAACTTTTTAGAAATGCCCTTTAAGAAAGATTATCCTTTGGTCAAAGATCGCCTGATTCCTAATATAGAAATGAAAGTACCCTATAATCACTTTTTTTCAGATTATGACTTTTTTGATCCAGCTTCTCCGAGTAAACTCAAGGGCATGAACGCTATGATTACTCGTTCTCCTATGCAAATAGTAAAGAAAGTTCGTAAAGCACTTCGTCAGGAAGGACTCTCTATTAGTGTTGCCTTTTCTGCTTTGGCGGTCAAGCTATTAGCGGTGGTTTTAAAAAATCATAATGCCAATCCTGAAAACAAAAAAATAGCATCCTCTACGGGTACCGATATTCGTCAGTTCTCTCAATGGGGTGACAAACGAGACAATAAAAAAAGACAACTTCCTGTAGAAGGTAACTTTACTTGTAAACAAAATTATTCATTTGAGTTTGAAGAAGTATTGAGTCTTTCATTGCTAGAGATAGCTCATAAAATCAAGAAAGATTTAAACCGATTACATACTGATATAGAATATCGAATGGATCGGGTGTTAAATCAATGGAATGAACCCGTCATGGCATACCCTGGGGTATCTTCCGTCCTAGCCCCTAATATTACAGGAGGTTTTTTATTACGTAATATGACGCTTGAATCTACTATTGATTTTGGGCCTGTGCCTCGGGTATGGTTCTATGTATTGACGGTAGATGGTGGAACTTGCATTAAAACGGACATTGCCCTGCCTATTCCTAAATTGACAGAAGCAGAGTTACGTATTGAAATGAATCGTATTGTTGAAACTTCACCTTTAAAAGCTCTTTTTGAGGACGTTTTAGAATGAAGTAAATCGTTCTAAAATTTACAGTCGTTTGACCGTACAATTCTTACTAAAAAAACAGCATTTATCAAACGAATGGGTTAGAAGAAGCTTATTTTTTAGTTATTTTAAAAACTTTGAGTAATCAAAATACGTGTTTTTTAACCCGATCTTCCAAAAGGCAGACACAAAGAAACAATCCCGAGAGTTGTCGATAACACTAAGATATTTCTTTGCATACTCTCTTTGTGACCTTTTGTGTCTTTGTGGTTCAAAATATTTTTTACAAGAAAACCTTTTTTAAACATAAGTTTCTATATATTTTTTACCTTTAGACAATAGTTAAACAGACCATTAAACTGTTTTTAAACCTTAAAAGTAATTTTCATTATATAACACTAGATTAATTAAATAAAGCACAATCA
>CAYLSF010001603.1:0-1854 GCA_964385675.1 uncultured Saprospiraceae bacterium | reverse complement strand
AATGGATACACAAAAAAAAGATGGTGGAGTTATGCTGAGCCACCAATCAATAATCTTCTTAAATTAAAAATCCCAATTTTCGTACAAGTTGCAACTAATGACGAAAGTGCACCAATTGAAAGTACCTATTTAATACCATTAGAGTTTGCACGATTAGGAAAAACAAACCTAACCTATAAAGTTTGTATTGGTTGTGACCATGGATTTAACTCCAAAAACGATGATGGAAGTATTCAAAGAAATTGGAAAACTATTTTTAATGAATTTATAAAATGGACGAACGAAAATGACCACTAACAATGTTTATGATATGGCGTAACGGCTCAATGCAGCTACACACCTGTAGCAGACTGAACATTGAACGTAATTTAGTAGTGGAGCTAGGGATTGCAGTTAACATTGGTGCAACGATTATAACTCTAAGTGCTAAATCAACAATTTTGCTACACCATTGACATGAAACAGAAAATAAAGGCATATCGTATAGCAAAATGGTTATTAACTATCAGTACCAATTTCATCAATATTATACATAATTAAAAAATCACCAATTAAGGTGCTATGAGCAAGAAAAACACAAAACAGATTTTAAGAATAGTATTTATAATAGCCTCTATATCCTCCTTGTTCTTTGTACCCTGGCTATTGGTAAAGGCATGGATACTGCCGTTACCCGATACCGTTCAAGAGCAATTGGATGAAGCCATTGGGCATGGATTTGAAGGAATGGTTGTTTATATTGATCAAGTGGGGAAACCGCCTCAATATTTAGCTGCTGGCTGGCACGATCGAGACGCTAAAATACCCGCTAAATCAGATGCATTGTTTAAGATTGCTAGTATTAGTAAATTATATGATGCAGTAGCTATCACCAAATTGGTTCGTGATAAACGACTTTCGTTAGATAAAACCATTGCAGATTATCTACCAGAATTGGTAGGAAGAATCGAAAATGCAGAGCAAATTACGTTGAGACTGATGATACAGCATAGAAGTGGTATTCCCAATTTCACAGATGCTCCGAATTTTTGGGCTGCTCCAACAGAAACCTATGAAGAAGGGCTTGCACTGATTCTGGATAAACCTGCCAATTTTGAGCCTGGAGAAGACTATGAATATTGCAACACCAACTATCTTTTAATCAATAAAATAATGGATGATGTATTAGGTTATCCTAACTTTCAATTCATTCAAGAAGAAATTCTAGTTCCACTAAATCTTAAAAACACCTTTGGTCCACTAAGTGAAGTGAATATGGAGGAACTGATGAGTGGTTATCATGTAGGCTATTCTCATGATTTAAAGGCAAACGGACATAATATGTTAGCTACAGCAGAAGACGTAGGCACTTTTCTGAGGGCATTGAATGATGGCTCATTATTTGAAGAAGGAGAGCAAGAAATATATGCTTCCATTTATGAGTACGAACATTCAGGTTGGGTACCAGGGTACCAAAGTTTTGCAAAATACCACAAAGACCTCGATGCTGTCATTATTGAGTTCTACAACACAACAGACCCTAAACTGTACAATTGGAACTTATCAGAAATCATAAATAGTAGAATTGTTGATATTTTGAAAAGGCAAAAAAGCTCGTGATAAAAGTAACTTTTTGGGTGAACCTATAAGCGAAGAGAGGCTTAACTTTTACCAAATATTAATTCAACCCTAGAAGTGTTATATCATGTGACTTAGTACTTCTACGTTATCATAATTCTTTTAAAATCGCCTCATCCTATTTCAATAATATTCTATACGTTTATTACTATTTCTAGTAAATTTATGTTATTATAAATAAGTTCATTTGCTAATTTAGTGGGTGAAAAGGCAGGTCTTTCTTTTAAAAATATTCTA
>CAYLSF010001602.1:0-1856 GCA_964385675.1 uncultured Saprospiraceae bacterium | reverse complement strand
TAATAGAACTTCAATTAGGCAGCCAAAAAGTATCTTCTGAAGTAACTGACCAAAGCAATTTTGAAGAAAATACCAATCAACGAAAATTGCTTTGGTGGGTTTTAGGCATCAATTTCGCCTTTTTTCTTATTGAAATGACGACAGGACTTATTTCAAAATCAATGGGATTAGTGGCTGATAGTTTGGATATGTTAGCTGATGCTTTTGTTTATGGAATAAGCCTTTTGGCGGTAGGTGGTACAATGATTAAGAAAAAACGAATAGCCAAAATAGCAGGATACGCCCAAATTATTTTAGCATTTATCGGATTTATAGAGGTATTAAGACGCTTTTTAGGAGTAGAACAGATGCCCGATTTTTCCACCATGATAATTGTGTCTGTTTTCGCTTTAATGGCTAATGGTGTTTGCTTGTATCTACTTCAACAGTCAAAAAGTAAAGAAGAAGCACACATGCAGGCAAGTATGATTTTCACTTCAAATGATGTCATTATTAATTTAGGAGTGATTACCGCAGGTGTTTTGGTCTATTCGTTAAACTCTAATTTACCCGATTTGATTATTGGAACTATCGTATTTGTATTGGTTGTTCAAGGTGCTTTTAGGATTTTGAAATTGAGTAAATAAAATCATAAAAAATGAATAAACAAGAGATGGCAATCAAATACTATGACAGATTTTCAATAGTTTATGACCTTATTTCATCGAAAAGGTATTATCACAAACCAAGAAAATATGCTATTGAACAATTGGGTTTGCAAAAGCATCAAACCGTTTTAAATCTACCTTGTGGAACAGGTCAAAATTTTTCTTATTTCCAAGAACATCTTCACCAAACAGGTCAAATTGTAGGGATAGATTTATCTGATGGAATGCTCCAAAAAGCCAAGCAAAAAGTACAAAAGAATAATTGGCAAAATATAAAAATCATCAAAGGTGATGCAACTAAAATTAATCCATCATGGATAAAAGAACATTTAGGCGATGTAAAAATTGATGCTGTTTTGTGCGATTTAGGACTTTCGGGTTTTCTGAAGTGGGAACAAGTCATTGATAATTTATTGGATGTTTTAGCACCTAATGGCAAGATAGTAATAATGGATTGGTACATGGAAGAATTATCTTTGAGAGGTGAATTTATAAATTGGATAGGCAAAGGCGAAGTAAATAGACCTATTTGGCAATATCTACAAACCAAAGTTGAAACCTTTGAAGTTAAAACTTTTAAGCGTGGTGATGTTTTTGTAGCAACAGGTCAAAAACATCCATAATTTTGTAAATCTTTAACAAAATTGTGTAAAACAACTTTCAAAAATTCTTCCTATATTTGTTTTTAATGAAAAAATTCAATAGAACATATCAGCGTATCGTGGCACTAACATTAGCATTTTTGATGCTAATGACATCGGTGTCTTTTGCTGTTGATATGCACTATTGCAAAGGTGAACTAAAGTCTGTCAGTCTTTTTGGTAAAGCCAAAACTTGCCACGAAAAAGCCGTTAAGCAAGATAAATCTACTTGTCCACATCATCAAAAAATGCAAGAACAATCCAATGATGATAAAATGGATAAAAATGATTGTTGTGAAAATAAAACAACTATCATTCAAGCAGATGATGATCGTGCAAAATCAGATTTAGTCACTCCTACATTCCAACAATTACAGCAATTTGTTATTGCTTATGTCATTGCATTTCATGCCGAAATCACGACCGACAAACAATCTATCCAAGATATTTCCTATCAGTCTCCCTTAATTTCAAGGGATATCTACGTCTTGTCGGAAACCTTCCTTTTATAGGATTTACATTGAAAATTTAGGAATAGACTTATTCAAGTCTATCGCCGTATCTGTCT
>CAYLSF010001601.1:0-1856 GCA_964385675.1 uncultured Saprospiraceae bacterium | reverse complement strand
ACTTTTATAAAATTATTTTCGTATCTTAGGAAATTGTGAGCATTGATTAATAATTGGATCAATAACAATCCATAAATCCCATCTCAATTCGCCTCTTCTTCTAAGTTTCATCATTTCTTGATACATTCTTTCTCTAAATAAAGAGTAGTTAGTCATCAAATGTAAGAAAGATCTCGTTGAACCATCATTTTGTATGCTACGTTCAAGTGCCATAGCTCTTACATCAAGTGGTAAATATACTTTATATGTTGGGCTTGCCCCATGAGTTCCAAAAGTATAAGGAAAGTAAAAATCATCCATAATTAAGGACAACTCTGTTTTTGTAAGAGAAGACCATCCCTTATCCTTAATCTTATTAAGATAAACTTCTATTAACTTTCCATAATTTGTTTGTCTAAGTGTAACAGTTCTTGTTGAAGAAGTAAATGTTCTAAGTCCATTTCTATAATTTTCGACTATAGTTCTATCCAAGAGTATATTCCACTCATCAACAAAGTTTGGATTGAAAACATTATATCTGTTAAATTGATATGCTCTTTTTATATCAGGATTAATAGACATAAATTGTTCTACCGTCATATTATATTGTTTTGCCAATTCTTGTGCAATAGTTGTAAAATCAGTAGATTCTCCTTCGTAAGCGACGTTTGAAATTGCATAGGGACCTTTCTGGTTAGTCTGATTTTCCATGTATTCTTCATACATTTCATCAGCATAAGGATTTTTAGGTCTAGGATCATTTACTAAAGCATTATAAACAGCTTGAATCTCATTAGGATCTGTTATAGTAACTTTATCTCGTCCATCAGGATCAATAGCATTAATCGGATTATTCGTTACATAATTATACGGTGTATAAGGTATATACTTCTCCGCCAACGGATCAACTGCCGACCATCTTGCAATACTAGCATCATACCACCTCGCTCCATAATCTAACCAATCCAAATCAAAATCCGAGTTTAATTCCTTACCATTGTAGGTATAATGATTCTCCGTACCTGTCACCATACGACCATAGCCTTCCATACGCATACCGAAGGGGTAATAGTGGTCTGCTTGAAGTATCTCATTTTCTGCTATTTGACCATTACCATTTAAGTCGGCAAAAGTTACACGAGTATTACCAAGATGATCCTTGATAGAATATTCATAACGATAACTTCTACCCTCATCAATTGGTATCGCCCTACCTTCATCAAAGTAAATGGCTTCTAAATTGCCGTTGGTATATTCTAGTCCTCCCGCATATTCTTTCGTTAATGTCAAAGCATTTTCGTTATATTTCTTCTTCGTCAGTTTAATTCCAGCGGCATCATACGTCCATTCTAAACGATTACCATTGCCAAAAGTAATTCTAGTCGGTAAATTTAAGTGATTATATTCAATGACAATTCCCTTATTTTTATCCTCAATCATATTACCATTGGCATCATAAATATAGTCATCTCCATTAACATTACCATCTTTAAACCCTTTTAAGGCTTGTGGCCCTTCATAAGTTGAGCCTTCAGAGACACTTTTTAGTTGATTGCGATTATTGTTGTGATACGCATAACTTAGGTCATCTATTACATCGTAATTTGTTCCTACATTTTGACTATTTAGATTCGTTGCACCATTGCGTTGTAGCGTTTGGATATTACCATTTATATCATAACTCGCATTCATATTATAGACATTTGCTTTATGTAAAGCAAATTGTCCGTTTTCTATTTCACCATAAGTAGCGGATGTTAAACGGTTTAAATCATCATACTGAAAGCCATATTCTTGTATATTTTTACCTCGTACTCTCCACTGCATCCCTGCAATATTACCATTATATTGTGCTTGTGCATTAAGCGTTGCATTAG
>CAYLSF010001600.1:0-1857 GCA_964385675.1 uncultured Saprospiraceae bacterium | reverse complement strand
GGTAGTAAGAATCATTCAATATTACAATTAAACTTAATCCTAGAATTAAGTATCAAATATCGTAAAGTTTATAGATTTATTCCAGAATTAAGTTTGGATATAGAAGGAAATGAAAAAATTCCAGATGTCTCTATCTACAAACAGATAAAAGCAACCCCAGGCAAGGATGAAACTAGAATGAAAGATTTACCATTAGGAGTTATTGAAATCTTATCTCCTACCCAAAGTCTAACCGAATTAGTAGTCAAAGCAAGAACCTACTTTGACGCAGGTATTTTATCCTACTGGCTCGTTGCACCCGACGTTCGCACGATTTACGTTTACAGTGATAGTGACACCAACCGAGTTTATACGCATAGAGATACGTTGATTGATGAAAAGCTAGGGCTTGAATTGCCTTTAATGACGCTTTTTGAGTAGTGGTTTTACCTTTTATTTAAATCGACACGATTTAAAAAACCGTGTCGATTTGTGTCGATTTATGTATTACTCCGCCTGCGTCTTAAAAGCATACAACGCAAATGACGCTAACCAATGTTGCCCCGCATAATCACCATCTGTGATTTTAGACAAGGAATAATCTAAATGTTCTGTTGCCAGATTATACGCATTTATATTATCCTTTAAAGCGTATAAACACCAAGCCCTAGAGAAATTCAATCCATCCAAATGTACCAATTTACCATCGCTTCTATCTAAAATTTTCCCAGGCTCTAGACTCATTTGCTGTTGATACAATTCTGGTAAAAAATCCGCTAACCATTCATCAAATGCCTTATCGTCCAAAATTTTACGCATAATATCCATCTCTTGCAAACAAGGCGATAGAAAATCATACCCACTCGGTTCCCAAGTAATCGGACAACCTTTATCCTTACTGTAAAAACGTAAAGCACTTGTTTTAATCATTTCTGCCAGCTTTGTATCTCCCACCGTTTGAGCATAATCATACGCAAAGCTCAACCCAAATCCTGTATTTGAATGTTCTCCAACCCTTATCGGATAATATAATTTAGGCAGATACTCGATATACGCATTTGAAATATAATCCGCAAGCGGTTTAAGATTATTGTATAACTCCTTTGCTATCGGATCATCCCAAGTATATAATTCTTCTTGTAGCTTTAACACCCATGCCCAACCATACGTTCGCTCAAAAGAAGCCGATTGATTATTCATAGAAAAATACGCAACCTCTTTTTCAATATTTGCTGCGGTTAGGTTTTGGGTTAGTTTTTCAATCGCTTCCGCCCGTTTTTCCAAATCTGGAAATTGTTTTAATAAATACACCAGCGACCAATGCCCATGCACCGCAGAATGCCAATCAAAACAACCATAAAATGCGGGATGATGGTCAATCGGCATCGCTAAATCTTCTTTTTTAGCAATCACTACACCTGATTTATAAGGTAATGGATGCTGAATGCAATCTAATGGTAATTGAGCTAAACGGTTTGCTTCTGCTAAATCTAATTCAATCACTTTATCTGTCTTAGTTGGTGGCTTCATGGTAGTAGGCTTTGGTTCTTCTGTGCAGCTATTACAACACAATAAAGAAAGAATAATTAATATAGATAAGGTTTGTAGTTTCATAATTTGAAAATTCAGCTTTCGATAATCGACTCTTATAAATAGTATTTAATTGATTAATACGATTAAATTTCACCTCCAAATTAGAAAAATTCTAGGAGTCAGTGATAAAAATCTGTATTTCCTTTAGATTCATTTGATGTAAACTAATTTTCGTACTTTTGGGTTATACAGTTAAAATTCAAATAAATAAAATACCTATGGTATTTGACGCTCCTTCCGATTGTCAAATGTCGTTAGTCAAAAGTCAAAAAAATAATACATGCG
>CAYLSF010001599.1:0-1859 GCA_964385675.1 uncultured Saprospiraceae bacterium | reverse complement strand
GATGTAGGTACGCAACATGTGTAGAATACATCCTCCTTTATTATAACTATGACTTTCATATCTGTCGTCGTTGTCCCTTTAATCATAATAAATCAACTGATGACGGTTGCGACTTGCTTGACGCATATACCCACCAATTTCACTCATCTAATGATGGGCAGCAGCATCTTTTCCAGGCTTATATTCCATCCAAAGGTATTCTCCATAGTTGGCAAAAGACTCATTTAATGGTAAGTTTGCCCAACTTTCGCAAGTCACTAAATCTCCAAACCAATGGTGAATCAACTCATGAGCTACAATTTTTTCATTGGTTTTGACATCAATTAAGTCTCTATCTGTTCCTTGCATAAACTCCCCATAAATAACCCCTGTTGTATTCTCCATTGCACCCGATACATAATCTCTAACAATCACTTGAGAGTATTTTGACCAAGGATATTCATACCCTAACTTTTCAGAAAAGAAACCTAACATTTCAACCGTATAAGGGAAAATAGCTCTAGCGTGATCTTTATAATCTTTCTCTACATAATAGCCTACCTCTTTTCCTTTCCAAGTATCTTTTACAAAAGCATATTCTCCAATCGCCAACATAAATAAATATGGAGCATGGGGTTTATCCATTACCCAATAATCTGTGCGTGTGCCATCATCATTGACTTTAGATGTTTTTAAGTCACCATTAGATAAGGTCGCATATTTATTTTGTACCGTTACCGTCAACTCTTGTGTACATCTTTCGTTTGGCTTATCAATGGTAGGAAACCACTTTGAGTTAGATTCTGTCTCCCCCTGTGTCCAAATCTGCATCGGTTTATCTGGATCTTCACCCAATGGATTGATAAAGTATAATCCTTTATCCGATGTAATCGCTTGACTACCGCCTACAGGTGCTTCATTCGGTTTAGCCGTATATTCAAAATAGATTTTATACTGTTCCTTTGAGGTATATTTTTTATCCAATTGAACCGTGATTAAATAGCCATCATAATCATACTTTAAATCTACAATAGATTTATCAGGCTTCATCATCGCCACCTTTTTGAAATCAAACCCTTTGGCATCCAATACTAATTTATCAGAAGGGTAGAAGTAAGGTTTTAAATCCAACGTTGCTTTACCGTTAACATGTTGTTTTTCCCAATCAAACCATACATTTAAAGCTGTATGTAATAAATCATGTTCTCGCTTATAACTCGGATTATAAATCGGTAATTTATAGTCCTTCTTTTTAGGTGCTGTAATGACCAATTCATCTAAGTCCCGCTCTTCGATAGTTGCGGTAACGACAGAATCTTTTTTTGTTTCCGTTGTCGTTTTGCTCACTTCCTTCGTCGGTGTACAACCCACCATTAGGAAAATAAAAGCTAGAATAAAGACGCTAAAATATCTCATCGAATAGTTGTTTTGATAAAATTGAATGAAAACTTCGTTTAGTTATTGGTTGCTTCGTTATTTGGTTAAACCTCCGATGTTTCAAAAACATCGGAGGTTTAGATTTCCCATGATTTTTTTAAAAAAATGTAAATAAACAATTGACTAATAACCAATCCCGAAAGCTTTCGGGATTGGCAACCAATAACTAAAAGTCATCTAGTGTCCAAAATTAAGATAATTTTATGGGATATGCGTTGAGTAGTAGAGGTTTAACGGGATTTTTGATGATTCTCTGATTTAAACTTGAATCTTTCTAAATACAAAAAGCGTGATATTTTAAAATATCACGCTTTTTGTATCCTCTCTACGTGTGGGTGCGAACTCCTATTTAATGGCAGTAGCCAAAATGGAAAGACTAAGATGTCGCAATCGTAAGTTTACAGCATGAAAAAATTAGGAAACAAAGAACAAAATACACTTAA
>CAYLSF010001598.1:0-1859 GCA_964385675.1 uncultured Saprospiraceae bacterium | reverse complement strand
ACATCCGAATAATAGAAGATATTTTACCATCACCCTAAGTCTTTATAAGAGCCAAATTCAAAATAATTATAAAAAATCACTTTTTTGATTGGTATTTAACACAGTTCATAATTAATCTACTCTTTCTTCCATCCAGTTAATAATATAATCCATCACCTCATTTCGATTGGTTTCATTTAACATTTCGTGTCTTCCATCCTTATAAAGCATATTGTAAATATCCTTTTGACCCGCAGCTTTATAATTATCAAAAACCTCTTTTACCCCTTTTCCCGAATCACCGACAGGGTCTCTATCGCCTGCTACCAATAAAATAGGTAAGTCTTTATTGGTTTTTTCGTAAGTGGATTTGCTATTTATGATATTGACACCATATAATAAATCCACAAAGAATCCAGCCGTGAATATGACGCCACAATAAGGATCATTTACATATTTATCTACTTCAACATTATCCTTACTCAACCAATCAAAATCCGTTCTATTGGGTTTAAACTCATCGTTGAATTTTCCGAAGGATAATTTATCCAATAATGGACTAACTGTTTTTCGACCATAAAAGAAAGAGACCGTTTTCGCTATCCAATTTCCGACAACGCCTAAAACACCAGGATCACCTCCTGTACCAGAATAAACAACACCTTTTATGGTATCACCATGTAACGTTACATAATGACGGGCTAACATAGAACCCATACTATGTCCAAATAAGAAAATGGGTTGAGTTGCATATTGATTTCTTATGATTTTATTGAATTGTGCTAAATCGTCAATAGCAGCATCCCAAAAATTGCCATCTTCAAAATAACCGACATTGGAGATCTCTCCTGCGGTCTGTCCATGTCCTCTATGATCATTGGCAAAAACAGCAAAGCCAGCCTTTGTTAATCTTTCCGCAAATCGAGCATATCTAGCACTGTGCTCCGACATTCCATGAGCAATTTGCACTACACCACGAATAGGGCCATCATTATCAGGTGTCCACTGATGATAGAAAATAGATTGACCATCTTTTCCTTTAAAGCTATTAGTCATTGTTTGCATGGTTTTGAATTGGTTTCTTAATTTATTTCACCCTTAAAGCTACTTAAAATTACTGAAAAATTAATCTCGATAGTTATTAGGAAACCATAAGTACGGAAATACTTACAGTTCGATATGATTTATTGGGTTTGTTTAAAAAAATTGTTAAAAAATGAACGTTCATTCCGTTTTTGTCGTTTAGAGTTTATAAATTTGAATGATAGATAACAGATAACAGATAACAGATAACAGATAATCATGAAGCAGAAGATTAAAGATAAACGAGCAGCTATTCTGAAAACAACGCTTGAATTAATTACAGAGCGAGGGTTTCATGGCACCCCGATGTCGATGATCGCCGATCAGTCAAAAGTAGGAGCGGGTACGATTTATAGATATTTTAAAGGAAAAGAGCATTTGATAAATGTATTATTCCGGGAATTGAAGGAAGAAATGGATAGGGCTATTTTTGAAAATTATCAAACTGATTTACCCATAAAGACTCAGTTTGAGTTGGTTTGGAAAAATGTATGGACGTATTATATCCAACATCCAAAGGTGTTTAAGTTTATGGAACAATATTATTATTCGCCTTTTATTGATGATAAAACTAAAACACATAGAAGTCAATTACATGAACCGATTACTATATTTTTTGAACAGTTAAATGCATCAGGGAAGGGTAGGGCATTTCCGATAGATGTGATGTATGCTTTAACACACGGGCCCATTGTATCGTTAGCAAAATTTTATTTAGAAGATAATGTGAAATTTAATGAAGCAATAATGAAGGAAACGATAGAAGCGGTTTGGAATTCTATTGCTTTAGAGTAAAG
>CAYLSF010001597.1:0-1861 GCA_964385675.1 uncultured Saprospiraceae bacterium | reverse complement strand
GATTAGCATGATCAACTAAAAGTCAATCGGGTTAACATGTTACCAGATGCTTAAAATAAACCGTTATAATTAACTATTCAAAATTAGATTCAGGGAGTGTTTTTTATGGCTTCCCTTTTTCAAAATTAACATTTTAATTAATCAGAATTATGAAAAAGACTATAACAGTCCTACTGTTCATAGCTGGAATTGCTATGACTACTTTTGGACAAGATATAAATCAAACCTATGTAGATAAAAGAGGAAAAACACACTTAATTGGTCAATGCAATAGAGCAGGACTAGAACAGGATACCTTTCCTTGGTTCAAATTTAATTATGACTTCTATAAACCCAATCCTAAACTTGTCAAAAAGAGTAAACGAAAGTTAAAAAATATTGAAATTCAGATATTTATGGGAACATGGTGTGGAGATAGCCGAAGAGAAGTCCCTCGATTTTATAAAGTATTGGATGCTTTAAAGTTTGATATGAACAAGGTAGAACTCGTTAACCTAAGCAATAAAAAGGGGATGTATAAGCAAAGCCCTACAGGGGAAGAAAAAGGCAAATTCATTCACAGAGTTCCTACTTTCATTGTCTATAAAGAAGGGAAAGAAATTGGTCGAATTGTAGAGTCACCAATCACCTCCTTAGAAATGGATTTAGCTCAAATGCTCAATGGTTTACCTACAGCTCCTCAATATCAAATTGTAAATAAAGTAGAAGAACTTTTAAATAGCAAGAAAATTCCATCTGAGCGAAAGGAACTTCTAGAAATAGCAAGAGCTGTCCAACATTTAAGACAATCTGATAGTCCGCTCAATAGTTATGGCTACCTAATGATGGGCAGGGAGCAAATAGATAAAGCCATAGCCATATTTACCATAAATGCCATGTTATATTCAAAAGTCCCCAATGTATATGATAGTCTTGCTGAAGCATATGAAAAGAAAGGTAACCTAAAAAAAGCCTTAAACTACTATGAACGCTTTCTAAAATTACAACCCAATGAAAAGCGAGTACAAAAGAAAGTCGCCACCCTAAAAGAACAAATAGGATAACAAGTATAGACTCATCTGATAACTTTAATGTTATTGGGTGAGTCTTAAATTTATCCATTATTTCAAAAGATAAAGCTTTAATCCATTATATTCGTACTAAGTAGTCCTTCAAATTAATCATGTCGGTTAATTTTAATAAAATCCACTCGGCACTATTAACTTGAAAGACTACTTAGTTATTCACCATAAACTATGTATCTTTTCCTATGACAATTAAACTATTACCATTTTCCCTAATCAGAGTAGCAGGAATGCCAATTCAATCTATTTTATCTTTATCTATTTCAGAAAAATGGTTAGCGTTATTTCATTCATTATTAAAACAGGAGCAAGAATTCGACACTATCAAAGACAACCTCAATCACAAGCTCAATCAATTAATTCCAACCGTTTCTGATTATGCTGTAAAAACTCGCTTAAAACATATTCGGAATGATTTATATAAAGGGAAATTCAAAAAACTTAATCAAACCATAATACTACTCCAAAACCTTGAATCCGCTGAAATTATTACTAAAATCAATAAGTATCAACAACTTCAACAGACAGTTCATCAAATCAATATTGAATTAAACTTAATTTATGAAGAAGAATTAATAGAATATCGACAAAGATTACAAAACTTATCAAAGAATAAGAGCTTCCTAAAAGGTTTGGGGTTATCCAGTCATTCTCTTCTGAAAAGGACTTATAATTATCAACAAAAAACCCCAAATGATTTCCGAAAAAAGGAAAATCAAACCGAGAAAAGTGTGCTAAAATATGTATCAAGAATGATAACTAAAACCTCACCGTTTAGCACCTTTACGCCTTTAGGG
>CAYLSF010001596.1:0-1863 GCA_964385675.1 uncultured Saprospiraceae bacterium | reverse complement strand
GTTTTGGGAAAGATTATAGCGGAAAATACAACACTTTCTGCTAAAGGTTTATTCATCATTAATGGTGAAGTCAAGCGAGATTTTTATGATATGCCTTATCATATTCATATTCTCAATGGTTTAATTCCTGCGTTGTTTGTTTATGAAAAAATCTTGCAAAAAAAAGGTTGGATTGAAAGTCAAGAAACAGAATTGTATCTAAAAATCTTCATTTTAGGTTTTACTTTTCACGATGCGAATAAGTTATTAGGAACAAAAGGTACAATGGAACGGCATGAATTAGAAATTGCTGTTTTAAATTTAGATAACCATGTAAACAAATGGTCAGTTAGTGATTTTTTAGAGGATTTTGAAACACATAAGAGTACAATTTATCATTTAGTTTTGGCAACTGAAGATAGAACAGAAGTTTATGCAGCTGATTATCCAATAACTGTAAATAAACGAAAACATATCAAAGGTGTTCAACGAGAATTATGCCATTTGGCAGATGGTTTGGCTTCTATTCAAAATGAGCAATTAGAAAGTATTGAAAAGTTATATCAGGCGGTTCAGCGTAGTTTGAATAAGATTTCAAAGATTGCAGCTTTACCAATTTCCTATCTAAAAGTTCGCCAAAATCCTTACACTTTATTAAGTCAAAACTTACTACAAGTTGCTCGAAAACAGTTGTATCAAAACGGTAAAAAAGTACTTTTAGCAACTCGTGAGGGTTTTATCTTTTGGGGCGAAGATATTACAAATGAGGAATTTAAACACATCGAAGAAGCCTATTTGAAAGGAAGTGCGGAAGATATTAAGGTTTTAGAATTGACGAAAATTACGGCTCAAAAATGCAAATTTGGTTTTGTGGGTTCTACAGAATTTACAACCGAAATCTTAGAAGAAATTACAACGGAATTAGCGAATAAATTTTTAGGGCTTTCACCCAATGGTCGAAATACGATTACGGATTTTAACGGTTTTGTAGAGTTGACAAAAAAGATGATTGACGTTTACAAAATGCCAATTGATGATGAGGAAAAGGATAATAAATTGTATTTGAATTTTTATGAAGATGATAAATTGAATGATGAAGAACAGATTTTTAGAACCGTTTATAATCTCCACAAAATTCAATGGTTGAACCCAAAGGAAAATAAGGATTGGAATACGGATTTGAACCATTGGTTGAAAAATGATTTTGCGTTATTGCAACCCGTAGAGACGTTGCACTGCAACGTCTCTACCATCGCCGACATCCGAAATTTCATAGATGAACGTGTAAAATCTAAAAATGCGTTATTGAAAACCTATTTGAATTTTGTAAAAACCTATGAAATCATTGAAACAAGCGATGATATTGAGGAATATATTGAAACATTACAGCAAAATATCATCAATACATTTACACCAAACGAAACAGACAACAACCATCCAAAACAAGAATTATTTGACCGCTATTTTGAATGTAAAGGCAATACAAATTTACAATTTTTAGAAAATTATAATCCAACCATTCCTATCAAAAAGGAGATGTGTGCTTTTACGGGAAGTCGTGGAAAAGTAGCTTATAAATCTGAAGTTGCTTTTGCAATGAAAGCACGAGGTTTTAGTAATCGGACAATCACTTCATTGAATAACAACACAAGTCATGTTTCGGCATTATTTGCAGAAGAAAACAAACTTCGAGCATCACTTTTTAAGGTTTCAGATGCGAATTTAGTAATCTATCATGATTTCTTTGAAGCCAAATTAGATATTGATAAAGAGATTATTAATGCTGCTGTCCGAGCTAAAAACGAGTTGAAAGTTTTAAAAAATGGTATGATTGAATTTGATAAAAATGCCAAATTCCAATACAACCTTTACAATTTAGATTTC
>CAYLSF010001595.1:0-1863 GCA_964385675.1 uncultured Saprospiraceae bacterium | reverse complement strand
AGAGCAAATTGAATTAAATTCACCTAATTCCGTTCAGTTAGGTGTCTTAAGATATATTGGACATGAGGGTGGACAATTTTTATTTAAGCAACAAGCTCAAGTTGAAGAAAAGAAATGTGATATTGAGTTAGTGATAAAAGAAGGACGAGTTGTCACTTTTGAAGAAAAAGGAAAGTTGACAGCTTTAGTTCAACCCGAAAATGCCTTATTAAGTTGGGTAAAGGATAATGAATTTTTAGATAATACGTCTAATATTTTAGAGGTATCAGAAAATGGAATTTATATTTTAATAGCAAGAGATGAAAAGGGATGTGAAACCGCTACAAGTGTACAAGTAACCATAAAGGAGTTAGAAGCAGAAGTTGAGTTAGAAGAAATGAGTGAGGAACCAACCTCTAAAGAAGAACCCTTGGTCGTAATTGTAGAAAACGGAGAAAATGTAGTATTTGATAAAAAAGGAATTTTAAAAGCGACTAGCAATAAGGATGAACTAATATTGTATAAATGGTATAAACAAGGAAAACTCATTAGTCGCTCCAAAGATTTGATAACAGATAAATCTGGATTATATACGGTAGAAGCTAGAAATAGAGCCGGAGAAAAAGCGTATGCAGAGGTGAATGTCGCCATTAAATATTCTAAGCGAAAATATAAGATCAAAAAGGATGATTCCCTACCATTTATTGCTAATCAATTTTATGGAGATTCTACGAAGTGGAAAGTGATTTATCATGCGAATCAAGCACAGATTGAAGATATGAATCAATTAATTGCAGGAACAGATATTGTCATCCCTAGCTTAAATTCGACTTTAATTGAAACTCCTAAAGGAGAGGTTGAACCAAAAATCGAAAAAGAAACTACAGTAGAGGACAGTAAAAAAGATGATACTAATACAATAGAAACTTTAGGCTATGCAGAAGTTCCTAATGCAACAACTCAAAGTCAAGAGGAGACAGCAAAGGAGACATCTAATACAACTGAAAAAATAAGTTCTACAGAACTGGTAAAAAAAGAAGTATTTACTCTAACGACAAACCAATATTTTCCTCCATTTTCTACACAAGGAGATATAAATAATGGAATGTTGACGGAGATTGTACAAGCCGTATTTGAAGAGATGAATTATTCGACAACTATACGCTATCAATCTTGGTTAAATTCTAAATTAGATGCGTTTAATACAGATGCAGGTGCGGCTTTTCCTTACTACAAGCATAATAATGATGATAACTTATTCCATTTTTCAGCGCCACTTTTTAAAACGCTTCATGTGTTTTATACTCAAAAAGATCGTAATATTAAGTTTAGACAACCTAAAGACTTAGAGGGATTGAATGTAGGGGTATATGAAGGTTACAATATTAATAAACTTCAAGAATATGTTAAGCAAGGACTGATAACGATAACCGTATTTGAAAGCTTAGAGGAATGTTTTAAGCAATTAAAAGATAAAAAAATGGATTTGATTGCTGTACCTGAATTAGTGGGTAAAACATTTTTAGCTGAAAATGCAGTACTTCAAATTGATGATTTTCAAACGTTAAATAGAGCGATTGATTACAATACTCTACATTTGATTATTAGTAAAGCAGATCCAAACGGTGCAGAACTGATGAAAGCGTTTAATGCTGCATTTAAAGTATTGGAAAAAAAGGGTACATTAAATAAAATTCAACAAAAATATTTGAGTACCCTAAATGCTCAACCGTAAGGAATTTTTAGCCTTATTGAGCATGTAATAGATTTAATTTAGAGTTCGGCTACTCACTTGATTCCGATAGTTGTTTGGATTTAAAATATGGATAATTAGTATCATCTTAAAATGCCGATGCAATTAGACACACGGATTCGCCCTTTGCC
>CAYLSF010001594.1:0-1869 GCA_964385675.1 uncultured Saprospiraceae bacterium | reverse complement strand
TTAAATCAAGTTTAAATAAGACAAAAAATACACTGATAACACTAAGTAATTTTACTTTCATTTGAATTCTGTCACTCTTCACGATCCAAAAATTCCTCTGTAAAATGCTCTCGGTGTTTGGGTTTAGCAAATCGTTGGGCATTATAGGCTTTAGATTGTCCTTTTGAAATAGATAAACTTTTCCACTCCTCCCCTGCTATCATTCGTCCGATGAAAACAATTTGTCCAACGTGGTACGCATAATGTGCTAATTGTCGATTGACCGCTTCTACTACGGTATGTCCTTTATGTCGAATATAAATTATCGTATCAAAATTATCTTGATTCACCGAATCCAATGCATCAAATAAACACGACCAACCCGCTTCCCATTTTTCTAATAATTCTGCCTTGTCTTTAATATCTGCCTCAAATTCGTCATCTCTATTTCGCCAAGTTTTCTCTCCATCTGCGGTCAAAAAATCCGTCCAACGAGATAACATATTTCCCCAAAGGTGTTTGACAATAATGGCGATGGAATTACTCTCTGGATTATATTGCCAAAATAAATCTTCTTCTGTTACTTGCTCGAATGTACGCTCTCCTAGTTTTTTATAATATTCAAATTGTAATCGAACGCTGGTTAAAAAGTTTTCTTCCATTGTATAAATGATTTTGGACTCCCGATAGTTTCCCGTACAGTAGTCGGGAGGGACGACTTTCGACAATTGGATAAATTACTAAAAATCAATCACCTTAGGCTCTTTAGTAACTATTTAGCATTTTCAATACTGTGCATTACTTTTTTGAAAATCCACGACTCTTTTCCATGAAAAGTCGTCTTGACCAACATGAGTGGGATTCCAAAACAAGTTCGGAATGACGTGTATTGAATATTGTGCGGAATAGTTATATCAAAACATTCTAAAACTTGATAAGTTTCTTTTTGGGGTTATTACCATAAAATCATTCTATATCCAATAAATGCTCCTCAATCTCTACTTGATGATTTTCATTGTATAATATTGTCTCCCATTCTGATATTTTTCTAATGATAGAAATGATTAAAAGTAAAGCAATAATATCGAATGATGTAGTGAGTAAAGCAATCTGATCTGCTAGAATATAGTCTTCTATTTCAGAAGAATTATTTAAAAATCGCCCACTCATATTATTAATCAAATTACTAATAATAAAAATGAGCCACCATAATTTTATGATATTTCTGCTTTCAACAGGTTGATTAATTTTCTCTTGAGTGTACTGCCAAATCTCTTTCATGATGCCATAAGGGCGAAAAAGATTAATGAAAGGAATAAACCATGCCCCGACTGCCCAACCTTCTTGATAATTTGGATATACTCTATCCAATTGATGTAAGTTATAATAAGCTCGTCTAAACCATCTTAAAAAGAAAACAATTCCTGCTATCCAAACCAAAAGATAGAAAACACTTACAACTTGTTGTCTTAAATCATTGTTTGTTAAGGCTTCATCATCATACAAATTATTTTCATCGGATAATAAATTCAATTCCATATAACTTGAAACGAGGGTAAAAACAGAGGCAACTATCAAGATGTAAAAAACAATAATACTCGCTCTAGCCCTTTCATTATTAGGTCGTAAGTTCATTTTAAATGAGTTTGTAGATTAAACATGAGTTTTTTCAAGAAAATTAAATGTGGTTATGTTTTTCAAGAGAAAACGATTTACCCTCAAATTTAACAAAGATTTAGTATTTTAACATAACCCAACTCATTTCAAAATCTTATATTTGAGGTGTAAGGTACAAGGTATAAGGCTTATACATACCTTACTAATTTTTTATTTTGAAGTAATAGGTTTAAAATATGAGTTATAAATTGTGGTAGTATTTTATTTTCAATA
>CAYLSF010001593.1:0-1869 GCA_964385675.1 uncultured Saprospiraceae bacterium | reverse complement strand
AATTTTCTTGTCCAGCCCAGTTATCGTGGGCAAATTTATACTGAAAAAATGTATCAATAATAGGAATAGTAACCGACCAAATGCCGTTGCCCATATCGACCATCGGGTTACAATTTCCACACCAACCGTTGAAAGTCCCATTGACCTCGGGTGTTGTAAACGCACCTCCATTATATTGCGACATATCTACGGAGAAGGTTACGTTTTTAGGCGTAGGCGGTGATGGACACGCCGTACAACTTTCCCAACAGACGGTAGGTAGAATCGTATCGCCTGTAATTTTTAAAAACCGATTGGTAAAACTAGAATATGTTTTGGTACAAGATTCACCACCTAAAAAATACTCTTGGTTAGTCCAGTAATCATGTGAGAATATATATTCGATTGAATCTTGTGTTATAGGGATGGTGACAGACCAAATATTGTTACCCTGATACGTCATTTGATTACAGTTACCACACCAACCGTTGAAAGTTCCATTGATTTCAGGTGTTGTAAATGTTCCCCCGTATTGCGACATATCAACAGAAAAGGTTATGTTTTTAGGCGTAGGTGGGGGAGGAGGCGAAGAACAAATGGTATCAATAGCACAAGTTTCAAAACAGGTTAATAGAATCGTATCAGAATAGACAGCTTGTAAATATCGATCGTTAAAATGATTTGGATCGGCACAAGATAAACCCGCCAGATTTTCTTTACAACCCCAAGAGGGACAATAACCATTAGTGAAAGTATAGTAACTAGAAAATCCTTTAGGTTTACTTACCGTAATTTCATACACTCCGTCTCCGTTATAATCAACCATTAGATTGTCACCAGGAATACCAAAGTTTCCTCCGCCAGCTAAATAAACGCCAGAAGGATCTACTGTAATGTTAGCCGTATTGACTAAAAAAGTAATATCCACGGAATCTACTACTGTACCACAACTATTACAACTACTGAAACAAGGCGTAAATAAAGTAGTGTCTGTTGTTCCAACCATCAAAGCCCTATCATAACTACCACTATTATTAATCGTACATGGATCAGAAAAACCAAAGTTTTCTTGGACTGCCCAACCGTCTAATTGAAATTTGTAAAAATGAAAAGTGTAAAAATTAATCGGTACACTAGCTGACCAAATACCATTACCTTGATAAGTTAAAGGATTAGCATTCGGAGACCATCCATTCATAGTACCACTAAGATATACATTGGTGAAGCTACCTGTATAATCACTCATATCTACACTAAAATCAACCATGACTTGTGTGGACTGAGTGGTACAAGGAGTACAACTTTCCCAGCAAACAGGAGGTAGAATAGTATCGCCTGTAATTTTTAAAAACCGATTGGTAAAACTAGAATATGTTTTGGTACAAGATTCACCACCTAAAAAATACTCTTGGTTAGTCCAGTAATCATGTGAGAATATATATTCGATTGAATCTTGTGTTATAGGGATGGTGATAGACCAAATACTATTACCTTGATAGGTCATTTGATTGCAGTTACCGCACCATCCATTGAAATCTCCATTCACTTCAGGAGTTGTAAAAGCGTTTATATATTGAGACATATCTACCTGAAAGGTAACATTGTGTTGTGCCAGTAAGGCACTAGATAGCAAAATGCTAAAACAAAAGAGGAGTATTCTTTTCATATAAGTAGTGATTTAGTTTGGTAAAAGTTTTGATGAAAATTAATGATTCTATGTCTTACAGAGCGAAATAATAGGTCGGTTGTGTATATACATTTTGTTTATGAAATATCATTATTTAATAAGAAGTGAAGATGATAATCCGATATTATTCGCCCGCAAAATATCTCTAATTTTAATACACTTAAGTTTATTAACGAACTTATTTAAAGGTCACAGTTTTTCTA
>CAYLSF010001592.1:0-1870 GCA_964385675.1 uncultured Saprospiraceae bacterium | reverse complement strand
ACAGGCAGGTTTCGATAATCGAAAATCATAATAGTATTGCAAAGTGTATTATTAATAATATAGTATGATGTTGATTAATTATTCCTTTTGGTTAAAATATAAAGAGAACCAAATGAAGATAGACAAAGTTTTGTATTTTTACTAAATCATTCTGCTCAATTCAATTCAAAATAGATGAAATATTGTCTTTTTATACTTATGTGTTGTTTATCAATACTTTCAATGGCTCAATCTCACATTGAAGGCGAAATTATTATTGCTTTTTATGACGAAAACATGGATACCAGAGATAATAACAAATTTGGTATATTAGGACAAGACATCATACTGAAAGAGACTTTATCAGAAGAAATGGGGATTTATTTATTTGAAAATCAATCCGTTTATGCTGATGAGGTCTTGATTGGAAAACTTAAACAACAAACCGAGATAAGAGAAGCTCAATTGAATTACAAGGCCAATTATCGAGGCGTACCAAATGATGCCTTATTTGAACAACAATGGAATTTAGATAAAATTAGTGCAAGTGAAGCATGGGAACTCACGACTGGAGGGACGACCGCTCAAGGAGATACTATTGTTGTATTTGTAATAGATGAGGGAATAGATGTTAACCATGAAGATTTAAAAAGTAATCTTTGGTATAACAAAGCGGAAATACCAAATGACGGTATTGACAATGATAATAATGGTTTTGTAGATGATTATAGAGGATGGAATGAAACAACTGGAAATGATCAACATATACCCAGTTTTCATGGTACGCCCGTAGCAGGCGTAATAGGGGCAAAAGGAAATAATGGTGTAGGAATGTCAGGCGTAAATTGGAATGTAAAAATAATGATGTATGGCCTTGCTCCTAATATTATGACAGCAGCAAATATTATAAAAGGATATGACTATGCGTTACAACAACGTAAGCGGTACAACGAATCCAACGGCACAGAAGGAGCGTATGTCGTAGCTACAAATTTATCAGCAGGATTTGAAGGACTTTTTCCAGAGGATACCCCGCTTTTGTGTGAAACATATAATCGACTAGGGGCAGAGGGTATATTAAGCGTTAGTTCTGTAGACAATCGAAGTGCAATAAATGTACAATTAAATGGAGATATTCCTACTACCTGTTCAAGTCCTTATTTGATAGCAGTCACCGATACAAATGAAAAAGATGAAAGAAGAGGAGCGTATGGAGATAGAGCAGTAGATATTGCTGCACCAGGTACAGGGTGTTATTCTGTGCAACCGCTGAATCAATATGGTGTTTTTGGGGGTACATCTTGTGCTGCACCTCATGTAGCTGGCACAATAGGCCTAATGTATGCGATGGCTTTAGAGCCTTTTATGCAAGAAGCTAAAGAAAACCCTAGCAACACCGCTCTAGCTTTAAAAGAAATCATTTTAGGTGGAGTGGATAAATTACCAGAACTAGAAAATGAAATTGTTTCAGAAGGCCGACTAAACTTATATCGTACTTTAAATCTAATGGAACGGTATTTTACGGTAGATTTAGAATTGCTTACGCTAACTAGATTTTATCCAAATCCTGCTTACAACGAACTTAATTTAGAATTAGTAGAAAATGGAATAGAGGACTATACAATTCAAATTTATAACACTATCGGGCAGTTAATGTATGAAAAATCTATAAATGCGGATGAATTAAGTCTAAAAATCGTTAAAATTGATTTAACTACTTTTCAAAGCGGAATTTATTTTTTATCATTGTATAACAGTACGGGACAAAACATTCAAACCATTCTCACAAAACCTTTTATTAAACACTAATTACCTTTGATATTTCCTACTTCCTCACAGTTTATCTTTATTGAGAAAATATATTGAACTATACTTTATCGTAATATTAGAT
>CAYLSF010001591.1:0-1870 GCA_964385675.1 uncultured Saprospiraceae bacterium | reverse complement strand
CTGATTTAAGCTGAATTTAAAAACCTACTATTTAACAAAATAAATCGTGTAAAAAACCTCGTAAAGTATAGTCGAATTTATTCGACCTGATATTCTTATGCTTAATAAGTTGAATTGTATAAAAAATAACTGCTTACACGATTTACTAAAAAAACGAATCATGAAAATTTTAAAATGCTTAATTATTGCATTCTTATTGATAATAACTAAAAATGCAATTGCTCAAAATAATTCAATTGGATTTTATTTACAATCCGAGTATTCAGCTATGTTTTTAGAAGGACATGTAGGACACGCTCCTGGTTTTAATATTGGGATTTCTTCAAAAAATAGAAAATGGGATGTAGGTATTCGGTTTTATGGCAGAAGTGGCCCTATTAATACACATCAATTATATGAATTAGTCTTACCCGAAGGCGTAACTTACAAAGGGAAGTCTGTTTTGCAACTGGGAGCAGATCATGGTTACTTTGGATTGGAAGTCGCTTATAATTATACGTTGAGTTCAGAACGATTAGCCCTACGATTTCCTGTGTCATTTGGACAAGTCGGTGCAGGATTTTATCTACTTGATGATGATCGGATTACACCTGACGGACGACGAGTGAATGAATGGGAAGATGAATTACAAGAAGGTACGGATGCCGGATTTGGTTTAGCTTCTGAAATTGGTGTACAAGCTATTTATCAAATCTCTCCAACGATAGAAAATATACATTTAGCTGTTGGGTTGCACTATTTAAATACATACGGTTATTCTAGTTTCTTAGGAGGAGATGATTTTTATAATAATAGGTTGAAAGCCTCTATTGGAATTAGAGTGGGGTTTTGATTTCTTTATTAAGAAGTTGATTGTTATATAGTTAAATCAAATAAAGTATAAATAATTGTTTGTCTGAATTTTTTTGTGGAACAGAACTCATCTGGTGACTAATCATAAAATTTTTCAAAGAACCAAATAATTTCAGAATCAAATAATAGAGTAATCCTAAGAAATTACTCTATTATTTGATTTATTAAAAACCAAATAAAGCATGTCAAGAACTGAAAGTATGAATTACGCTTATTTGAAGCGTACGACTGCGATTATTTTATTAGTAGAAGCATTTCTTATGTTTTTACCATTGTATATATTGGGTACAAGTCTTGATTGGCCTGCTAGTCTTGATCAGCCTGCTAGTGTGAATTTACCTTTAATTCTGGAGGAATATAATAGTATGTTTTTAGGCTACAGTCTATATTTAATCTATTCTATTTTGTTTTGGCCTGTTGCTTATTTGACTGGACGAATCGTAGTAGAACACAATACGAGCAATCCAATTTTTCAATTAGCTAACGGATTTGCGGTTATGTCTGTGCTTGCTCGTTGTTTAGGTATTGTTAGATGGTTATTTGCCATGCCTATCCTTGCTCAGGTATATACTACCGTAGATGTTTCTGTTGAAACTAAAGCGAATATAGATGTCATTTATGAAATGTTGAATGCGTATGCAGGTGGTATAGGAGAATTATTAGGGGTAAGTCTTTTTGCTGCTATTTGGCTGATTTTAGTCAATATATTGGTACTTCGTAATCCTAGTTTACCAAAATGGTTAGGATATTTGGGTTTTTTAACTGCTGCTGTATTCATGTTTAATTTACTAGATTTGGTGGGAATTAATACATGGGAAATGCCTACAATTTCTGTAAGTTTATTACATTTTTGGATGCTTTTTATGGCTATTATATTGATTAGGGCAAAAAAATAGATTTTACACATACATTATATAGTCATTAAACGGTGTGATAATGTATTCGATACAAATCGATTGTTTGACTTCTGTTTTCAAAATATCTATTAACAAATTAATAAAGAATTTATCAAAATTCT
>CAYLSF010001590.1:0-1874 GCA_964385675.1 uncultured Saprospiraceae bacterium | reverse complement strand
GATAGCTATCGGGAGCGTAGGTTATTTTTTTCGTAGTCCCTTAATGAATCAAACAGCTTAAAAGTTCATTTCTTATCCGTTCTAATCTGGCACAGCCAACCAAATTCCGCTACCTAACGTATTGGGTAAAGTTGTTATCTAAAATGAAAGACTATGAAACCATATTTATCCTTATTCATTATCTATGTAATAAGTACACAACTCCTCATTGCCCAAATGAGTTACATTCCTTCTGAACGATATTACACAACAAACGATGGTCTCTCCTCGGACAAAGTACACGCACTTTGTAAAGATAGTCAAGGCTTTATATGGATTGGTACAGAGAATGGACTTGATCGCTTTGATGGGCAAAATTTTGTGCATTTTAATAAAAACACCCATCCAAAGATGACTTTGGATAGAGTGCAATTCATCGCTGAGGATGATGAAGGGTATCTATGGTTAGTGGAAAAAAATAAGCCGTTTGAACATTATTTTGTCTTTCCTGAAATTAATTTTTATAACATCCACACAGGTACATGGACGACATTAGAAGAACGTTTTGGAGAAAAAATGAAATTTGATAAATCTCAAATTAGCTTTATGAAGCAATTAGAAGATGGGTCGATTTTCCTTTTCATTCAGCTTTCTGAGCAATCTTATCTTTATCAAAAAGGGGCATTTAAGGAAATTAAAATGCCAAAAGAAATTTGCCGAATTTCCGATGTACAAATAACGGAAAATAATACGGTTATTTTTGAAGGAGTCCAAGGTAGAAATGGCATTGAAAGGCATATTTTCAAAGTCAATAAAAAGGGGGAAACACTTCAACAAATCAATCCAAAGGCAGGATGGCATATTCAATCCAATACCCAACAGTTCAATTTAAAACTAACGGCAAATAATCACTTAGTTGGGGCTCAAAATTTAGCCGCTTACCAATTACTTACCCCTGATTTAAACTTTACACCAACCTCAACAGGATTACCCGTTGACCATGTTGAATGGAATAAAGAACAAGAATTATTATGGTTAAAAAATGAGAATGAAATATTTGTAACCCAATCCAATGGAAATATTGTTTATCAAAAAACAATTCAACAAGACCATTACGTAATGCCCATACTCTTTGACGGGACGACGACTTGGTACAGCGATAAGCAACACGGTTTGGTTGCTTTAACCCTTTCTCCTAATCACTTTCAGCATTATCAAACCTTCAAAGAAGGATTTAAAAATACGGCTAGGGGAATATTTGCAGAGGACGATGAAATTTGGATTTCTACCAATAAGGGAGTGCTTCATAAGGCTGCTGATAAAAATAATTTTCAGTATGAACATACCCGTATTTTTACCAGCTTCTTAAAAGCTCAAGACAACCACCTTTGGTCACAAAGAGAACAGCACTTTTCAAAAATCGATTTAACAACAGGAAAGAAAACATTGATACCACATGAGTATATGAATAAAATCGGTAGCTGGTCAATGTATGAGGATAGTAAGGGGCAATTATGGTTTTATGGTAATTCAGGATACAGCATCATCTATAACCCGAAAACAAATCTGGTGACAAAACCTCCGTTATTACCATTAGATACGGATGCTTTTTATGTGTATAACATTCAGAAAAGAGATAAACACGCTATATGGCTTTGCACGAGTCAAGGGCTATTTATTGTGGACAATCAGGGAAAATTTATAGCTAAATATAACAAAAATCAAGAAGGCAAATTTTATCTCCCTACCAATGATGTTCATCATCTGTATATGGATAAACAAGGGATAGTTTGGTTGGCAACAGGAGATGCAGGACTTATTCAATTAGAAATTAAGAATGACGAATTACAAATTAAAAATCAATATACTACTAGTGAGGGATTAAGTTGTAATAT
>CAYLSF010001589.1:0-1879 GCA_964385675.1 uncultured Saprospiraceae bacterium | reverse complement strand
TAAGTCCTCACGTGCGTTAGCTTAATAAATTTATTCGAATAATCATTATTATTTTAGATCAAGAATCAACCTAGAAACGATGAATCCACATACTGTAATACCTCGATTCAACTTCACAACTCTATTTGGATTGCTATGGTTTTCGCCCATATTGCTTTTTATAGTTACCGTAATCACCGACCCCAAGCATCCCGATAATTTATCGCTTTGGCTTATCATTATGCTATCGTTATTGGTAGGATACGGATTAATGAAAGGGCAAAATTGGTTACGATATATCATAGCGTTAGGGCTACTCAGTTCTAGTTGTTTTGGTTTTTGGTCGCTTTATGAAGAGACACAAGCTTTTGAGTCCGTTTATGTTGAGCGGTATATTGGTTTAATGATTGCCTTAGCCTGTTTTACGATTGGTTTTATTAGCTTTTTATTTAGTCTAGGAATGTCTATTGAACTTCATCGCCCTACTGATCAGCCTATTAACTACACCAAGGCTTTTTCTACATCCTCTTATGAGAAATGGTATTTATTCAAAAATAATATTAATATACTCTCTAGTTTGGGATTACTATTTTTGACTCCTACTATTGTTTTTGGTATCATATTCTTTGAAGAAGTTAAGTATTTCAGCTTATCCGAACTCAGAGATTTCCTCCGATTCTTTGCAGTCCTATTTCCACTAATTATCGCTATTTGCTTGTTTTTAAAGTTTAAAATAACTCGTTATATCTTACCTTCTTTAGCCACTATCATGATTACATTTTCTTTGATAGAAATGTTAAACGGAGAGAGTAATCCAAAAGAAATTATATGGATTATTGGTGGTCACTTAATAGTGGTTTGGATTGTTATTATCCTTTCCTTAATGCTATTTCATCCGTTAATAACCTATTATTTTGAACGAAAAACTCATAATTTAGAGGACTATGATGATATATTGGATCTTGAATAAAATCTTTAAACTATGGATAATCTAACGACTCCTCGATTCAATTTTGTACAATTGATAAGCTTTTTATGGTTAGTACCATTGGCTTTTATGGGTACATTCGTATTTACACAAAATCTGAATGGGAAAGAAACTTATGTTTTTTCTATCATAGGTGCTATTTCTGGAGTAATGCTGCTAGGTTTCTTTTTTAAACTCAAATGGATTCGTTATTTACTGGGAATCATTGCCTTATTACTTTCTGCTTTTATAGCATTCTTACTGTATGAAGAAAATCATATTAGAGATTTTAGAAATCTAAGTCTTTATATCTGTTATTTTACATTTGTATCGGGTGTTTGGCTACTTGTATTTAACTATAGCGTTGATATAGAATTTAATCGTTTCCGCCATCAACCTATTGACTATAAAATAGCTTTGAAAGAACATCGACTATCGTCTTTTCTTTTTAATCAAGTTGATTTAGTGGTTTGTATTGGTCTAATCTTTTTAGCTCCAGCTATTATTTTAATTATGGTTTTAACCTATGAAATCTTGTACAGAGATTTTAATATGATGCATGATGAAGATGACTTTTACTTATTGGCAATGGTTATTGGCTATCTCGTTTGCGTTATGGGTTTCTTGTTTAAAATGAAGCATTTACCTTATTTTATCTTGGTGCTAACTTGTTTAGTAGAATTGTTCTTTTTAGCTCAATTAGATGGCTCTTCTCGTAGAAATTACCAAACACTTGGACTAATGTTAAGTTTCGCTATCTACGCAGCGACTTTTTATGCTATGATCGTTCATCCTATGACACAAGTCTTTATGGAAAAGGATATTTCTTTTTCTGATGACTATGACGACATTTTGGATATTGATTCTTGATAAATTCTACGTAAAAAATATTTAAAGGGAACACTAAGCATTCCCTTCAAGATAATCCCTTAG
>CAYLSF010001588.1:0-1879 GCA_964385675.1 uncultured Saprospiraceae bacterium | reverse complement strand
CTTTGATAGCTAACAAACCATGTACACAACAATAATCAAACTCAATACCTTGGCCAATTCTATTTGGACCTGCACCTAATACAATGATTTTCTTTTTATCGCTAGGAATACTCTCATTTTCATCATCAAATGTAGAGTAATAGTAAGGTGTTTGTGCTTCAAACTCAGCAGCACAAGTATCTACTAATTTATATACTCTCTTAATTCCTAATTCCTTACGACGTCTATACACCTCATCTTCTTCTAACTTTAACAACCACGCTATTTGACCATCAGAATAACCTACCACTTTCATTTCTAGGAAAAAATCCTTTGGGATATTATCTACATAGCGATATTGCATCAGGCGTTGTTCAATTTTTACTAAACGCTTAATTTGCTGAATATACCAAGGGTCTATTCGTGTTAGTTTTTGAACAGTGCGTGAAGGCACTCCCAAACGCAAGGCATCTTTTACTCGATAAATTCTATCATCTTGAGCTCTTTCTAATCTTGATAAAATATCGGAGGTTTTGTACCATTGTTTGCTATCTCCTCCAAGTCCCATCCTACCATTTTCTTGGGATTGACAAGCCTTTTGTAGTGCTTCCAAGAAGTTACGACCAATAGCCATTGCTTCCCCTACCGATTTCATCTGTAATCCTAATTCTGGATTTGCTCCTTTAAATTTCTCAAAATTCCATCGTGGCATTTTTACAATGACATAATCTAATGTAGGCTCAAAATAAGCGGAAGTCGTTCTTGTAATTTGGTTTTTCAATTCATGCAAGTGATAACCGATTGCCAACTTTGCAGCTACTTTTGCAATTGGATAACCTGTTGCTTTACTCGCTAGGGCTGAGGAACGGGATACACGTGGATTAATTTCAATAGGAATTAAGGCTTCCGTTTCTGGGTCTTGAGCAAATTGTACATTACATCCACCTGCAAAATTACCCAATGCTCGCATCATCATCATCGCATCATTTCGCATTTGCTGATACCCTGTATCAGAAAGGGTCATAGCAGGTGCTACCGTAATACTATCTCCAGTATGGATTCCCATAGGATCTAGGTTCTCCACAGTACAAATAATGACAACGCTATCGTTGTCATCTCTTAATAATTCTAACTCATATTCTTTCCAACCCAATACGGCTTTTTCTACTAGCACCTCATGCGTGGGAGAAGCATCTAAAGCTCTTCTGAGTGCAAACTCAAAGTCCTCAGGTTTGTGGACAAAACCACCACCGTATCCCCCCATCGTATAAGATGGCCGTAATACTAATGGGAAACCAATTTTTTGTGCAGCTTCCATCCCTTCTAAAAAGGAATTAGCAATGAAAGAAGGAGCTACTTCAAGTCCCATAGACTTTACTAACTGCTTAAACTCTTCTCGATTCTCTGTCAATTCAATCGCATCAATATCTACCCCAATTAGTCGAACATTGTACTTTTCCCATACACCTCTTTCTTGTGCTTCTTTAGCCAGGTTTAATGCAGTTTGTCCCCCCATAGTGGGTAAAACGGCATCAATTTGGCGTTCTTCCAAAATCTGTTCAATACTCTCCACTGTAAGTGGTAAAAGGTAGATGTGATCTGCTGTGACAGGATCTGTCATGATAGTAGCAGGGTTGGAATTGATAAGCGTCACTTCAATTCCTTCTTCTCTCAAAGACTTTGATGCTTGAGAGCCTGAATAATCAAATTCGCAGGCTTGACCAATGATAATTGGCCCACTTCCGATAATTAAAACTGATTTGATAGAATGATCTCTAGGCATTTTTACACCATATTTAGAAAGGTTAACACAAATTGGCGCAAATATAATACAAAATGATTAACCTTATAATTTAAGGTAAATAGATTGGTCGCACTTTAAACTAAATAAGTATGAATT
>CAYLSF010001587.1:0-1881 GCA_964385675.1 uncultured Saprospiraceae bacterium | reverse complement strand
AAAGCCAACCTTGTAATTTCTGATTCCTTTTTTTCAGTTTCATATTTTAGATCTAATTCGGCCATCTTTTCACCAACGTCCACATTACGAATGCTGTCTCTGGTAGAAGTTGATTTATTAATTTGAGCAAATGCTAATGTAGGCTGATCTTGGCTAGCATATATAAGGGCTAACATTTCGTGGGCCTTTATTTTTGCGCCAGGCAGACTTTTTTCTTCTCCTAATTCAATTACTTGCTGAACGAATTCTTGAGCCCTTTTAAATTTTCCTTGTTGAATTAGAAGTTTTGCTTGTAAATTATAAGTATCCAGTAAAGGCTCAAATGCGGAGATTTTTTTGGATAATGGAATGATTTTATCAATGTACTCTTGACTTTTTTTGATGTCATTGTTGGCTTCTGCTAAGGAAGCTATAGTCATATAGTTGAAAATAATTTGAATGGTATCCTGGGACTGAGCCAATATAGCCAGAGCTTTTTCATTATAATAAATGGCACTATCATAGTTCTCTAAGTCACGATATACAAAACCTAGAATTGTATATCCATAGGATAAATAAACAGGTGTTTGATCTTGCTCGTAGTAGCTTAATGAAATATGAGTATGTCTAAGGCAGCTTTTTAAATCTCTCATCGAATAGTATACCCCAGCTATGTTAGCCTCAAGATCACCTCTCCATAAAAGTAATTCTTGGTTAGGAACATACTTTTTTGCATTGATAAAATGTTCCAAAGAGTTGTCCAGCGCTCCATTTCTCCGGGCTACATTTCCTAATCCATTATAGCAAGTCGAAACTGTCATGGAGTCTTCTATATCTAGAGCAATTTCTAATGCTTTATTAAACAAATAGGTGGCAGAATCATTTGAAACTTGTCCGTAATAAACTCCTTTTTGTCTATAATACCCCATTTTAAGCGAGTCACTCTGAATCTCATCAAGTAGTAATTCACATTGCTGTAAAATTTTATGTAATTCATTCGGATTACTTAAGTTTTTTGACAATTGTAAATAAATCTCAAATCGTTTTGAGGGATCATTTTCACGGTCCAATAATGTGTTGAGGCTATCAATAGGTGATTGAGAGAAGGAATTGAACGCAATTAGATTTAGTAAGGTAAGTAGTGTCCAGAGTTTCATAGTTAAAGTATTGTATACTAAAAATAGAAAGAATCTGGCAATTGGCTAAATGCAAAAAAAAACCAGTCCGTTGAGGACTAGTTTAAATTTTGGGTTTCTACTAATAATTAATGTTCACTTATTCTATAGTATGAAGAGTTGTTGTATGTCATTATCAAATCACTTTGAGCAAGTGCCTTTACTAGTTCTCTATCATTAATTGGCGCTCCCCTTTGGATTTCTTTTTCTATTAATAAATTGTCATTCTGATCATAAATCAAATAGGTAATTGTATCCTTTAACCATTCCGTGTCGGTATCCTCCAGGCTAATCAGAATCTCATTGATTTCAGATTCAGACATCATATTTGCTCCTTCGATTGAATCTTTGCTGTCGGAAGAAGTGCTATTTGCGAATGATGTAGCGATTGGTGCAGCTAGTAATATTAAAGCTAAAGCTGATGAGATTATTTTATTTAAGTTTTTCATTTGAGTTTAGTTTTTGACCTTGTGATTAATAAAAGGCTAAACTCGTGCCAATAAAATTAATTTATTGAAAATCAGGGCTTTATTGCTTTGGTTGCCTCTACCAAGTGTACGGTTACGTTCATGAGCGTACGCTATTTGACAGATTTCTTAAGTTATAACGAAATAAATTAGGTTACGTAATCGAATTATTTCGCCAAGATGAAGTCCCTTAAACTATCCTCAGGTTTTAAATCGATTTTCTTTTTCAGTCTATTGAGACTCTTTTTGATGGAGCTTAG
>CAYLSF010001586.1:0-1881 GCA_964385675.1 uncultured Saprospiraceae bacterium | reverse complement strand
GAAAAAGTGAAGTTTACTAAACTTTAAAAGTTTAGTAAACTTAGATTTTCGATACGAAACAGCATTTTTCTAAAGAAGTTAAGCTGAAAGTTTATTAAAAATATTACTGCTAAAATTTCTCTTAACAGCCCTAATCACTAATCACTAATCACTAAATCAAATGACGATAAGCATATTAGGCTGCGGATGGCTAGGTTTCCCTTTAGCACAACATCTTCTTCAAAAGGGCTATACTATCAAAGGTTCAACAACTTCTGAATCAAAATTGCCAATTTTGCAAGCCGAAGGAATAGCCTCTTACCTCATCAAAGCCACACCAGAAGTAGAAGGAAATTTGAAGTTTTTTAAAAGTGATATATTGATTCTAAATATCCCGCCTAAACGCCGAACGCCACAAGTTGAAATATTTCATCCACAGCAGATTACAAGTATTATTAAAGCGGCTAAAAAAGGAGGGATTACTAAAGTTATTTTTGCGAGTTCTACAGGTGTTTATCCCAATACAGGCGGTATCGTTACGGAAGCTACTCCCACGAATCCTGTCCGAAATTCTGGAATTGCTCTCGTCAAAGCCGAGCAACTCTTATTAGCAGAAACCACCTTTCAAACCACCATTGTTCGATTAGCAGGACTTGTAGGGGGCGATAGAAAGGCAGGGCGTTTTTTTGCAGGTAAAACCAACATTCCCAACGGCAATGCCCGAGTCAATATGGTACATCGGCAAGATTGTATTCAGATAATTACTACGATTATAGAACAAAATCATTGGGGAGAAATTTTTAATGTCTGTGCCGCTCAACATCCAACAAAAGCCGATTTCTATACCGCACAAGCTCAAAAACAAGGTTTCGCTACACCTTCTTTTTTGAGGAATGAAACAACAGACTTTAAAATTGTATCCAATGAAAAAGTAAAGCAAGTTTTGGGGTATCGGTTTTTGTGGGATGATCCTATGGAGTTTTAAGATTGAAGTTGTTTAGATTTGCGAAGTCTATCTTGTATCTTTAAATTAGCTAAAATTTGAAAAAGCTATGAAAATAGGCGATTACGTAAAAGTAAAAGACGGAACGACGTTAGATAGCGGTGAATTATCTAAAAATTGGGCAGGGCAAATCATTGCCTTTGAGGGCGAACTCATTACGGTTAGAAAAGATGCTCAAACGTTGGATAACCTGTCTGATGATTATATCAAATATGGTATTAAAAATGGTTTGGGAGAATATATTTATGATTTTGAAAAAAGTGCATTGGAATTATCAGAACGAAGAGATACGGATGAAACCTATGAAGCAGCGGTTAAACGTTTTCATATTCGGTATGATAACTTAGATGATGATGTCTATGTAGAACAATTAGAAGCGATGAGTGATGAGGACTTTGAGGAACAATTTGGGGATGAAGAATCGATTAGAGCAACCTATTTAGCGGCAATGGAAATGACGACTCAACAGTTTTTAGAATCGCCTTTTGCCGAACATATAGCCGATATAAAACAAGAGAATGCTGAATTTATCATAGAAATGTTTGTCCGTTATGCTATAGAGTATCGAGGTGAAATGCTAGAAGATTGGACAAAGCATACCGTTAGTGAAGTTTGCTTGGATATATTACCTCGCAAAGTTCAGACAGACCCCGAAGACTTTAAAGTTGCAGGAAAAGTCCTCAAATACTATTTTGATTTCTTAGTCGCTGAAAGATTTATTAAAAATAAGCGGTTAGGCGATTATGTCTATAGTATAAGAGAAGAAATTTACAATAATTCTCAAAACCCAAATTATTGGGGCATGGCAAAAAGTATGATGATGGGGGCAGTTGATCAAGGTGTAGATATGGATAATACGGATGCTTTAAAAGCTTACATGAATAGTCAACGCTTTAAGC
>CAYLSF010001585.1:0-1882 GCA_964385675.1 uncultured Saprospiraceae bacterium | reverse complement strand
AATGCATAGCACTTAATACTCAATAGTGATATGCCAATAATAAATCCTGATATTGCCCATAATTTTCCAAAATAACGATGTGAATACATAGGAATTGATAATATAATCATGGCAATTCCTACAAAGAAATCACTTGAAATTTGTAAACCTAAATGGATAGGATCAACTGTCTTTTGAATCCAATAGATTAGTTCTAATTCCTTCTCTGAATTAGTTTGTTCTTTATAATATTCTAAATACCCTCTAAATGTAAGCTGTATAACCAGCATAAGATTGAGTATTACCCCTCCAATAAAAATAAATAATGCACCAATTTGAGTGAGTATGGTTGGACTATTATATCTCATAGTATGGTGAATTGCAAAGCCAATTAAAGAAAATAAAATTCCAAATAACCCTGCAAGTAGTATTTCTAGGAAACTAGGTAGCGGTATGAAAAGTAAAATTGGAAATAAAATATTGGCAAAAATCCCAGTAAGACCTCCAACCGTTATCCATTGTCGCGATAAATTTATTTTTTCCATCGTAGATATATTGTTTTGATATTTTAAAGTTTTTGAACAGGATTAAATTTCTTATTTAAATCCTGTAAGGCATATCAGAATTAATACCTATGCTCCTTCGCCAAACATGATTAAAATGATTTCAACTACTTCATCTTTATCATTCCACCATTTATGGTTCACATTAGCTGGAATAAATACTGTATTTCCTGCTGGGACGGTAATTCGTTTTCCATCTACTTCTCCTTCTATTGTTCCTTTTATGGTAATGCCCATCATAGGAAAGGGTGCAGCCTGTTCTCTTGCGTCATCCCTTACTCTTTCATTGGGAAGTATTCTATACCAAGCTGTTCTAAGCCCTTTTTCATAATAAAAAACAGTAAAATTAGAGCCATGAGCCCTTCTAGTTGTTCCTTCTCTGAATGGAATAACCTCTGGAAAACCTCTTGTCCAAAAATGAAATGAAAAGGCATTGAGTTGACCGTCTTCTATTTCAGTTGGAGTGAATCCTTCGGTTTCTCTAACACTCATTGGGGTATAGTCACCTGAAAAGGCTTTACCTTGAGCCGTAAGTGCATTGATGACACCATTATAGATAGCTTTCAAGGTGATAAATTCAATCTTATAGATATAACTAGAGGTGGTAGGGAGTCCTTGTTTCAAAATGACTTCCCAGTCTTCTTTTACTTTTTTTCCTGTTATTTGAACCGTCCATTTACCATATTTAGGAACTTCAATACCTACTGTTCGTGCCTCTGATGCAAACCTATCTTGTTTGTAATCTTCTACAAAAGCCAGAATAATTTGCTCGGCTACGTTTACAGAATCTTTTTGGGTATCACTTGTAAGTTTTACTTCTTGTGCAAGTGTCTGGTGGCAAGTGACACAACTCATAATAATGACTAAACTCGTTATTAACTGTTTCATTTTTGATTAAATTTTTTGTTTAAAAATCATACCTCAAACAAACAGGTAAAATGTAGTTTATTTCACGATTTGAGCCGTTTTGGGGAGAATGTGTCAGTTTTAGGGGTGAGTTTGCAACATTTTAGAAATGGATTTCATGTGTTTTTTTGAAACAGGAATTTCATCCTTATATTTTTTTAGTAAAATGGTCATTTTTCGACTATTCATATTAAGAATTTTGAAGTGCTTAAAATTTACAAGATACTGCCTATGACATCGTAAAATAGGAGAAATAGGAGTGACTAATTGTGATTCAATATTTTTTAAACTGGATCTAAATATTTCCTTCTTCCTTACGCCATCTATTTCTAAATGTATATCCACGTAATTATCATCACTTACGATGTATAAGATTTCATTGAGATTTATAGGTAGCGGTTTTACATTAGGAGCAGTAATGGAGTAACTTTCAT
>CAYLSF010001584.1:0-1883 GCA_964385675.1 uncultured Saprospiraceae bacterium | reverse complement strand
CAAGCTGAGGGTAAATCTATTTTTATTTTCATTACAAGTAAATCTACATGGATATCGCTTAAATCTGATTCTTTTAGTATATCCACTATCTCTTTATCTAAAAATTTATCATTTTGATTAACAATTTTACTTCGCATATGCTCAATCATTAAGTCCATCCTTGTAGAACGTTGTTGTCCATTTACATTGATTGTATCATTTATTCTATCAAGATGAGCAGATGTTAAAGTATCAAAAGGAACTCTTGTATACTTCTCAATGAACTTTTTCCTTTCCTCAATATTTTTCAACCCCTTTATTGCATCATGTATATTAGGTTTACTGCAAAATAGCATAAATCCATCATATAAACCATCATCTGTCAGTATTTCCAAATCCTTTCTATCCAGAAAACCTATATCTCGTAACTTTTTCCATCTTTCAACAGCAATAGCACTATTTGCTTCTAGTGCAGCTTGTACTTCTGGTTTTAAAGGACTAAAATCACGCATAAACTCAACCTTACTGTCAAAATCTAGCCCTAGACCATCTAATTTGTTTTCAATTATAGGTTTGGTTAATAAATACTCAAATAATTCTTCATCTGATTTTTCAAGAAAATCATTAAATAATGAATTTTTAAATTCAATTAATCTTTGGTTTTCAACTGATGAATTTGATTGAAAGCCATTAGTAGGGATACCACCATGAAGTTCTCTAGTCTTTCTATCAAAATACCTTCTTGCCAAAGAATCACCTGAAAGTGTAATAATTTCTAGGACTAATAACCATTGATTAATTCTTTGACAAAGTACAAATTTATCGTAAGCCTCTTGATCTACATTTGGGTCGGGAGGTGTAGCACAAGGAGCAAAGTTCCCACAATTATCAGTTGTAACACTATGTGCTAGTGCTACTAAACTTAATATAGTTTCCCAACTATAAAATACTATTTTGCTTAGTGCTTGTTTAGCGACCGCTTTAGAAACAGTAACAGGAGCACCCGGTGGTAAACCTAACCAATATGCTCTAAGAATTTTATTGCTACTTGCTAGATTTTTATAAAGTCCGATTCCTCCAGCAAAGGTCAATGCTACATCTACGACTACGCCTACGGTTTGTTTAAAGTCACTATAATCTCCTAAATCATCTACATATTTTAAATAAAAAATAGGGATTAGATTCTTATTATCATCATCTGATGTTAAGTCACATGGTGTGTTTATATTTTCTGCTACAGGAATACCAATAATTGTTTCTAAATTTCCTGTTCTGACTATAGAGATAGGAGTAAATATATCGTAAAAACCAAAGGGTACATAGTCTTTGTCTTTTACAATATCATTGTCAATGGAGGGTTCAAAAGAGATAACAGAAGACCTAAATGTATCTAAAATATATTCTGGCCACTCCTTATATCTTTCGTGCATGGCAACAATCTTATTCCCCTTAAAAGGAAAATTAAAATTATCATTATACCACAGTAATACTTTTTCAGACTCATAATTTATGAGTTCTGGTGCAGCGGTTTCATCAATAGTAGGATTTACATATGTATGGTCATGAAATTGCCAACTAGCGTTATAACTTGTATATTGGTGCTGTACTAATGTGTTACTTGGCAAATCTTGATTATTTGGATTGTATTTACTATTTAACCATAATAGATAGATTGCCTTTACAAATTTACCTTTATTACCCTTTCCATCATCTCCAAATAAAATAGGGTCATCAATTTTATTATATAATATTTGGTAATAGGATACTTTTGTGCCAAACATAAAACGAGGTGGTTGACTCAATAAATCTAGAAAATCATTTATTTCCCCATAATTCCAATTACCATTACTATCTTTATTACTAATAGATTCAATAATTTTAATAATAGTCTCTTCTTCTGATAA
>CAYLSF010001583.1:0-1883 GCA_964385675.1 uncultured Saprospiraceae bacterium | reverse complement strand
TCAACTCTTCAAACCATTTTATAAATCCTCTTGTCACTAAAGCAACTATTCCGACTACTAAATTAACAAAAGAAATAAAAAGTATTCCAACCCCAATAGACTCTTCCGCTTCTGTTAAACTTTCAACGCCTAAAAAGAAATAAATTAAGACATTACCGATTAAAGATGCTCCAAGTGCAATGATGATAGCATAGATAGCAGATAATATAAATCTTCTCTTCTGTACAAATGGAAATAATATTAAATAAAAGGTATAGTAGGAAATCACAGAAGGGATAACAGAAAAATAAACGGCTCTAACCGTTGCTTTATCAACATAAGAATTATCCTGCCCTCTTAAAGAGAGATACAGTAAAACAATAGTTAACACCAAGTAACAAAGCCAAAATCCAACATGTAATCCAATAATAATTGGCCTTCGCATAGTTTACTGCTTCTCAACAACTATGATACTAAAAATTCATAGTTATTGATTTTTGATTATAAAATATCTATTCAGTTCAATATATATTGAAATATCAGAATACCAAAGTTTTACATAGGAGATTTTATAAACGGTATCAGGGGAAACGAAAAGTCATTTTTAATATATTTAAATTTAAAATATGATAATAAGAATAGTATAATGTTACTCATTTCATGTGTTTTATTAGCCTAGAATCTGTTGTAAATATCATTTTGATTTTCAAAACATTTAACAGAATAACTCACATTAAGAATAAATTATATTATAAAAGTTACTTTTCGTTCCCCCTAGTCGAAAGATATAATCAATCTGTCTGCCAATAGCTATCGGAACAAACGATCAACAGTTTATTACCTATTACACTAAACCGGATTAGCCTATCATTTTTTATAATTAAAGTTAGCTATTTACTTATATCCTAATCTGACCTCTGCTTTCTTGAGTAAACAAAAAAAGGTTAAGGACTTTAAATTGTCCTTAACCCTCGAATGTTTTTTGTTGTCGTAATTGAATGTGTGTGTATGTTAGCTATCTTAGAAAAGAGAGACAGAAACTGATCTCTCTTTTCCTCATATTTAATTATCCTTTAGTTTTCCACTTATTATAATCTGCTACGATTAGTTCCAAATCTTTTTTCTTATAAACCCCTCTTAAAATTTTAGCTTTTAAAGGAGGGCAGTTATCAAAGAATTTAGACATTTCAGTTCTGAAGTTCATTCCACTTACTTCTGTCATTTTTCCCGCTTCGTTCTCGATAAATACTTTAGTCTTATCATTATCTGTAAAGTGATAAACCTTTGCAAAGCCGTCTGCCTTACGCTCCATAAATACATTATATCCATAGTTCATTTCTTTAGATAGATTGTATAATTTAGACTCAAAGAAAGCCCCTTTATCAGCGTAGCCTTTAATTTGAAATGGTTCGTAAGATTTATTTTCGCCTGTCTCGCCGTTAGTAAAACTAACAGTAGCTGAATTTTCTTCCATTTGAAGCGTTACTTCTCCAAAAAGTGTGTCATTTGTGTTGGTTACGATAAAGCTTTGACCTGCGTTGTTGTTTGGAGTGTTGTTGTTAGCGAAAGAGTAAGTAGATACAATAGTTAATAAAGTTACCAATAGTATAGCTTTTTTCATCTTTAGGTGTATTTTACTGCTTACAATAAACGATAATTAATAATAATGATGGTCGATTGCAAGAATGTTTAAATAAATGTTAAATCAGATAAATGCCTGATTCAAATTGTTATTTTTAGGTGTTTTGAGTTTCTTCTATGTTTGCCTAAAACTCAAAGTTTACTGTTGAATAAATAGTTAATTAAGTGCATTTGTGATAAATATTACGGGGCTGTTTTCAAATAGTTTCCTATTTTATTAAAAAAAAACAGACATTTTTCTGACGAAAAAAATTCTTCGTTTT
>CAYLSF010001582.1:0-1890 GCA_964385675.1 uncultured Saprospiraceae bacterium | reverse complement strand
AACACAAACTTATCTAATTTCACTCTCTTTTTTATTGCCATGCAACAAAGTCATTACGAATTACCGTAATAAGCTTTATATGATTCAAAAATGTTATTGATTTCTCTTCAATAGCCACAATCCTAAAAATGTCAATAGTCCATTTAATATCAATAATTCAAATCCAAACTTATAGCCTCCTAACAAAGTTTCGGAATTGGCATTTAACACATAACATAAAACAGGAGCAGCAATACATACAATCGGAGCATATTTATCCCAAATTTTAATCTTAGTAAAAAATCCAAATACATATAAGCCTAATAATGGCCCGTACGTATAAGTTGCTACTCGGAACAATTCATTAATAACCGAATCATCATTGAGATTTTTAAAGATCAAAATGACAATAATTAACAGTATAGAAAAACCAATATGAACCCATAAGCGAGTGCGACGATTTTCGGGGCTATCTGCATTTTCCTTTTTTTCAAAATCCAAAAAGTCAATACAGAATGAAGTAGTCAACGCTGTCAAAGCAGAATCCGCGCTAGAATATGCTGCTGCAATCAATCCTAGAATAAACATAATACCAATAAAGGGTGATAAATGCTCAAGGGCAATCAAAGGATATAATTGATCGGGTTTTGCTGGGATTTCGATACCTTTTGCATTCGCATAAATATACAATAACGCTCCCAAGGATAGGAATAAGAAATTAACAAAGATCAATACAATACTTAGGGTGTACATATTCTTTTGAGCATCTCCAATATTTTTGCAACTCAAATTCTTTTGCATCATATCTTGATCCAATCCTGTCATCACAATAGTAATAGATGCACCTGCTAAAAATTGTTTCCAAAAATTATTGGCATCACTCCACCCTTCATCAAAGAAAAAGATTTGTGAATATTCACTTTCCTGAACAGTGCTAAATAAGCCCCCCCAACCTACTCCTAGTTCATTTACAATTGCACCTACCGTAAAAATAACGGCTCCCAACATACATAAAGTTTGCAACGAATCTGTCCAAACAATTGTCCGAATCCCTCCCCTAAAGGTATAAATCCATATTAAAACAATCGTTACAATTACAGTAACTTCAAATGGAATATTAAAGGGTTCTACGCCCAACACAAAGGTATCTAAGACCAAAGCCACTAAATACAAACGAAAAGCAGCACCAATAATACGGGATAATAAGAAAAAAGCAGCACCTGTTTTATAAGAAGCTACTCCAAAACGTTGCTCCAAATATGTATAAATAGAGGTTAATTTTAATTTATAATATACAGGCATTAAAACCAAAGCAATCACCGCATATCCTAGCAAATACCCAAATACCATTTGCATGTAAGAAAAATCAATATTTTGTCCACTCACTTTACCCACTGCACCAGGTACCGAAATAAAGGTAACACCAGAAAGTGTTGCTCCTATCATTCCAAAAGCTACAACATACCAAGGGGATTTGCGAGACCCTACAAAAAAGTCCTCATTATTTCCCCCCTTTCCTGTTACATAAGAAACCACAATTAACAATAAAAAATAAGCAGCAATAACGCCTAGAATAATTGAAGGAGTAAGCATAATTGTAAAATTAAGAATTAGGAATTAGGAACCTGCCTGTCGGCAGACAGGTTAGGAATTAGGATATTAGTTCATAACACATAATTCCTAACCCTTGACACGAATATAAAGCGTTACTAGTCAAGTAGGAAGTTTTGGTATATGGAATTTGATGGAAAGTCTATAATTTAGATAAATTAGGACTTTTTCTGTTTATTTGTTGTTGAGAACTCAGATCGTTTTGTGATTTTGACTCTTACTGTCAGAAGTCAGATAAATATTCTGATATCTGACAATAAATATCGCAGATATGAATGGTCTGTTTTCTAACTTCTATTA
>CAYLSF010001581.1:0-1891 GCA_964385675.1 uncultured Saprospiraceae bacterium | reverse complement strand
AATTCCTTTGTGCGTGATAGAGACAGCGGTATATTGATAGTTATTCTTAAACCCTTTGACAATAGAAATATAACCTATTTTTTCTAGTTTTTTTAGCTGCACACTCATATTGCCACTAGTTGCCCCTGTTACTTCTTTGAGCTCAACGAAATCCGATTTTTCGTTTTTGACCAAGTGAGAAACAATTGATAATCGAATAGGTGCGTGTAGCATTGGATCTAAATCTTTATACTTCATTTCGTCTTTTATACTTTAATTGTAAGAACCAACCAGGTATGAAATTGGCAATGAGTGCCACAAATCCTAATACTAAAGGCTGATACATGTAATCTACTGCAAAACTAACGAAACCTAAAAGATTTGAGAATATACCGACGTAAAGTAGCCATTTTTCTTTGAGGATAATACCTGATAAACAGACTCCGATACTCGTTATCAATAAAATAACAGGAATTAAGTTTGCCAATAAGATAGTCGAAAAAACAAACCCTAAAACCATCGCATTCAAGCCAATGATGAGCCAAAGATACTTTAACATATTAGATACACTATTCGAGCTTTGAGGTGTCGGTTGTTGTTTACTATTGTAGTACCAACTATAAATTCCTCCGAAAGGAATCAAGAAGTAAGGATAGTAATTAACTTCGTACATTTCAAGCTGTAGCAGGATGAATTGAGCCATCGTGACCAGAAAAATTAGAATACCCCAAAACATATATATATGTCCATTCTCAACAAAGCGTGATTTTGCTTCTTGAATCACAGAGTTTATCAGTGCAAAACTTTCTTCGGGTGACCATTCTTGTTCTTCCATAACTTTAATTGTTTTGATACAAATGTAAACTAGTTTATGCCATAAACCAAATTTTAAATCTAAGAAATTATTGATTTAGTCGAAGATTGCGTATTCGGGATGAATTTCTTGAAAAGGATTGAACAACTAAAAGGTTTTTAAAACGGATGCTACAAGTTGTTCATTTAGATTTCGTTCCCATTCATCTGTACCTGTCACCACGGGCTGTAATTTGGGTTTTAAATCCTTAACTGTTGTGGCTATTTCTAACATTTTTTGTAAGGCTGTTTGATGTTTAGCATATAGATACCAAGCGGTTTGCTCCCCATTATCTTTGAGTAAGATAAAATAATCTTTTTTCTGAAATCTGTAAGTTGTTTCATTAGTGAGCAGTATGAAGGTGGTAACGAGTTCATTGCAGTGCCTACGAAAAAGGTCTAATGTTTCGGCAACAATAGGAGGTGTTGTTGCTTTTAAATAAAATCCTTCATTTGAAGGGTGCATGGCTCTATAGTCCCAGACATTCACAAAGAGTTGTTTAGAAAAACGATGTGGATGCGAAATTAAACTATCCTTAAATTCGGTAGCATTGAGCATAATCTTAGGATCATGCCCTGTATCTTGTAAGGATAAAAACCAAGTCCAATCTCCATTTCGTTCCCTTAAAATAGGGACTACTTTTCGCTTAGCAAGTAATTGATTATTACGTTTTGATAAGCCTTCTATGTGAGATTGATCGCCAAAAGAATGAATATCTTCTATCCAAGTAAAAGAGGAATGGAGCGTAAGAATAGTTGTCATATTAGAAATCAGTAGCCATTCTTTTACGCCTTCTGGGAGTACAATATCATAAGCATCTTCTATAGCTTTGATTTTATTTAATCGATCAGGCTCGACCATAGGTTCGATTCCAATCATATCAAATAAGGCTTGATGGTAATTTAGTGTCATAACTTATAAGATGCCTGTTCACACAACAAGTACAATAGGATTGTAGATTATTTAGACTATTCCTTAAAGATATTTTGAAAAAATTATATTACGATAAAAATGAATGATTTTTTTGCAAGATGTGTTGTGAGAATATAATTTTAAGTG
>CAYLSF010001580.1:0-1892 GCA_964385675.1 uncultured Saprospiraceae bacterium | reverse complement strand
ATAGCTATAAATATTTCCTACAATATGAATTTTTGAATCTTTTTTCAAAAAAAAATAGTTAGGCGTCATTTTCATCGCCTTATTTAAGTAACGCCCGAAAAATAACTTAACAATTTAGACGGCAAATCAATAATTTATTTTTTGACCATTGCTAAAGTAGTTTTTGTGATGCTTTTTATTTCGATGATAGAAAGTTATAGTTCTATTTCTATCAAAATTATCATGTTAATTATTAGGATTTCTGTCACTACAATTTTAAAAAGATCTAAGTTTAACACAACAAAAGACAGACTTGTCTGTTTTGTAAATTATGAAACGTACAGACACAAAGCAATTAATTATAGATACGGCTGCTCAATTATTCTATCAAAAAGGATATAATTTGACAGGTATAAATGAGATAATTGCTACTGCTGGTATTGCAAAAGCGACGTTGTATAGTCACTTCAAATCTAAAGAAGCACTTTGTGTTGCTTATTTAGCAGCAAAGGATGAGGCTTTTTTAAAGGATATTCAAGTACATTGTAGTCAAAAGCAACAAGGAAACGAGCAATTAATTGGTGTTTTAGATTTTCTGATTCCATTCTTTAATAGTGAAGAATTTAATGGATGTTGGTGTATTAGAACGGTAGCAGAAATTCCTCAAGAAAATGAGGTTATTAGAACTGCCATTAGAAAAAGTAAACAAACTTTGCTTCAATTCATAAGAGAATTGGTTACTAAAAATAAACCGACCTTATCAGAAAGGGTTCAGTATAAATTAGCTCATCAAATTTATTTACTATATGAAAGTGCTGTAGCAGAAAGTCATTTGCACGGAGAGGAATGGCCGATTCACGAAAATATAGATATGCTTAAAGGCATTTTAGAATAACGTTTCATCACTAAAAAGCTAGAATAAAAAATTTATATCACAAAAGACAGACCTATCTGTTTTTTGTAGCTTGATTAATCTAAATTTTATATAACTATTGAGTAGAAGAGATAATAGCGTTCTTGCTTTAGTCTCTTGGTGCTATTCTAATAACATTTTAATTTTATTTTCTAAAAGACAGACTTGTCTGTATAAAAATGTAATTATGTCAAATTTTCAATTAAAAACTGCATTAATCATTGGAGGAACAAGTGGAATTGGTAAAGCAACGACTAGCCTTTTATTAGAAAAAGGAGCAACTGTTCACATTGTTGGTCGTAATCCACAAAAAATAGCGGATGCTCCAAATCTTCACAAACATCAAGTAGATATTACGAATCAAGCTGATGTGCAGCGTTTAATTCAAAGTATAGAAAATCTATCGGGATTAGACTATTTAGTGAATGCTTCGGGAATTTTTGGCCCAAAGCCTTTTTTAGACCATACTTTGGAAGATTATGATGCCTACTTAAACTTAAATCGAGGATTTTTCTTTATTACACAAGCAGCAGCTAAAGTGATGAAAAATCAAGGAGGAGGAGCTATTGTTAATGTAGGATCGATGTGGGCAAAACAAGCTGTAAAAGCAACACCTTCTTCTGCATATTCGATGCAAAAAGCAGGATTACATTCTTTGACACAACACTTAGCAATGGAATTAGCGGATTATAATATCAGAGTCAATGCGGTATCTCCAGCCGTAGTAGATACGCCTGTTTATCATGGTGTTTTTGGTAGTGAAGCAGCTGCAAAAGAAGCATTGGTTGGTTTTAACAACTTTCATCCTATCGGAAGAAATGGAACAGCAAAAGATATTGCGAACTCTATCGCCTTTTTATTATCTAATGATGCGAGTTGGATTACAGGAACTATTGTTGATACAGATGGTGGGGTAATGGCTGGTAGAAATTAAATAAACTAACTTTATGCAATTTATTATCAGTAAATTATTCTAATAATAAATAGACTTTATATATAT
>CAYLSF010001579.1:0-1893 GCA_964385675.1 uncultured Saprospiraceae bacterium | reverse complement strand
TCCTTCAGCAGCTTCGATTTCTTTGGCAAAGACTGGGAAAAGAAAATCATCGATAGGAAGTTTAAGTAGAAAGATTAATGTTTACTTCAAACCTGACCTAAAGCTACCTTTTGGCTCTCTGGATTTGTGTACTAATTGCTCTTTATTCAATTAGCCAATTGAAAATTGACATAAAATTGAGTTTGTGGCACACAATGAGAGCCATTCCTAAACTTTATACTTTTTTCTCAACGAAATTTAAATGCAATTTACCTTACAGCAATAAGAATATTTCAACCTATTCATTAAATTTAATTAATGAACAATTCCTTTGAAGACTATATTTTTTCTTTTAAGAAACCTCTAGGAAGAGGTCAACTAATGATCTTAGGAATTCTTTCTTTGATTGTTACACTGATTGGGTTTTCAGAGAAAATTACAGGTGCACTTGGCAAGATAGACCCAGAAACACTTGACTACCTCATTCACATAAACATTGGAATTCATCTGTTCGTTCTTATCGTGTTTCTTTTCTTCCCCACTCGTGAATATACTACCCTCACAGATGATCAAAATAAAAGAAAGAAACTAATCAGTTTCTTAGAGCTGAAGGAACCCAGTGAGTTAGAAAAAGTATACAATAGCGCAAATATTGCTTCTTCCGAGTTCCTTATTAGCATAAAAAGGATTTTATGGGCTTGGTTAGGTCTTTATGTTGTTCTAATTATTAAGATTTTTCTCGATGAGGAAGTAACTACTTTCACATGTTTTTATGTTGACGGTATACAAATTTTCTTTAATAACCTTGCATCTATATTTCTCATTTTAGCATTTGTAATAGTTAGTGTACCAGCTAAAAATCCATATAAAACTCACATTCAAAATAGAGAAAAGCTATTTGCTGCACTCATAGTAATGACTTTAGCTGAATTTGCACTTAGGTTCATTGCTCAAAGAAACTCTTGGGATGCAAACGAAATGGAAAATTTAAACCTCACCTTTTATATGTTAAGTGGTTGTGTTGGGTCAATAGCGACTGCTCAGCTCATAGGAAGGTTAGACAGCAAACTTATTGGAACGAAACAATGGGTACTAATTGCCATGTATACTTATGCCGCAATCCAACCCTTTTTCCCCTTATTTGAAAAATATAAAGATATCCTCACCCCAATTTTATACCTCGCATTATTCTTAAAAATAGTTCTGGTGCTATTTGTTTTTTGGATAATATCAGATAATAAGCTTTTCTATTATTTAATCAGAGTCTCAAAAATCCATCAACTAATTAGTGAGGAATGGAACGACATCAAACATATAATTGATGATAGTAAAGGTCAAAAAAATGATCTTTAATAATCCGAGGCAGAAGCATAAAACCCCACCACTTAATAGCAAAGGGTGATAAGTACTTTCTTTTTCGTATATACTTACTCTCCCGATCCCAATAATTGTAAGTTATCGGCACACCGTCTGGTGAGCATCACAAGAGGTTTTTGAATCCCGGCTCAAACCAACTAATTTCATAGGTGTCGAAATGAAAGACTCAGTCCTATTCAAACGATGGTTTGATTAGGGGTCTTGCAAACAGTAATGTTCAAAGAATGAAAATCGTTGGTTTTACACTTTTACTAAGTCTCTTCACATCAGCTTCGGCATTTTGCCAGGACTACTCCCAATCGATTTTCAAAACACATGGCTTTGACTCTGCCAGAAGTTTTCTGGAGCTCAATGACTCGCTCAGACCAGAGCAAAAGGCCATCTCCCTAATGAAGCTATATGAGGCTAATTCGAGCACAGATACCATAAGGGACATAGACTTAAGCAATCTGGGACTGACTATCTTGCCTGATTACATTCTAAAATACAGTAACCTGGAAAGCCTGAACCTCTCCAATAATAAGGTTAAGGTGCTCC
>CAYLSF010001578.1:0-1899 GCA_964385675.1 uncultured Saprospiraceae bacterium | reverse complement strand
TTTATAATAAAATAAATTTTAAACAAGTTCTTAAGTCAGAACACTTATTTTGAACCATTATAATTATATTTTAATTCTTAGTCTCTTCTTGAGCTCCATAGGTTATTCCATTGATTCTAAATGCAGTATTAGCTGAATTAGCACGTTTTTGAAAATGCTCTGTAATAATTTCTTCATTTCCTCCTGCTAATTCTAAAACTCTTGATATTAATGGGTAATCCATTAAAGATCTAGCTTTCGTTTTATCTTTTAATCCAGGATACGCTGAAGATTTCCAAGAACCTCCTCCAAATAGAGCTTCTCTTCTATATGCTATAATTTCATCAGTCTGATCATAAGCCATATATTTTCGCTTTTCATCTTTCTGTACATCTCCACTATATGCAGAGATATCTAAAGCTGAGGATTCAAATTGATAGGCATGAGTTAGTTCATGTATAATAAGAGCAATAATTTTATTTGGTTCTAACATCGGTCTTCCATCTTTATTATTATTTACAATAATATCAACTTCTTTTGACTCTCTATTATAGAGAACGGCTCCTTTTACCATCCTTCTATTAATAGTAAAAGATTCCTTCGAATAATAATCAACTTTTATATTATATGTTTGATCAGAAGCATCTAATTCCTCTATTTCCATCAAAAGGTCTCCCATATCATGGTATTCATCAGCTAATTTATTAAACTCGTCAGCAACATCACTAGCTTCTTCGATATCACCATCAATTAAAAGTTCCTTAAAATTTTCAAAATTTTTATGCATCTTGTTAGAATGAGAAGTCCTTTTTTCAGTAGTCCTTCTTATTACTTTATTAAGCCACTCACGACTAGCTGGTGTGAATTTTCTCCCATCGGGATCAATCAACATAATCGGATTATTCGCCACATAAACATAAGGACTCATGACAGCATAATCTTCCGCCAATGGATCAACAGCCGACCACCTAGCAATACTAGCATCATACCACCTCGCTCCATAATCTAGCCAATCTAAGTCAAAATCCGAGTTTAATTCCTTACCATTATACGTATAAGCATTTTCCGTACCCGTCACCATACGACCATAACCTTCCATACGCATACCAAAGGGATAATAATGGTCTGCTTGTAGTATTTCATTTTCAGCTATTTGACCATTACCATTTAAGTCCGCAAAAGTTACCCTTGTATTACCTAGATGGTCTTTAATGCTATACTCATATTGAAAAGACACCCCATTTGGCGTTGCTCTACCTTCATCAAAGTAAATGGCTTCTAGTGTGCCATTGGTGTATTCTAATCCGCCAGCATATTCTTTTGTCAACGTTAAAGCGTTTCCTTCATATCTCTTCTTCGTCAGTTTAATACCTGCCGCATCATAAACCCACTCCAATTTATTACCATTACCAAAAGTAACGCGAGTTGGTAAATTTAGATGATTATACTCAATAATAATATCCTTATTTTTATCTTCTATCATATTACCATTGGCATCATAAACGTAATCATTATTGGTTACATTACCATCTTTGAAGCCCTGTAAGTCGGCTAAACCCTCATAGGTTGAAGCATCGGTGACACTTTTGAGTTGATTTCGATTATTACTATGATACGCATAACTTAAATCATCTATTACATCATAACTTGTTCCTATATTTTGACTATTTAGATTTGTTGCACCATTGCGTTGTAGGGTCATGATATTACCATTAATATCATAGGTCGCATTCATATTATAAACATTCGCTTTGTGCAAGGCAAATTGTCCATTCTCTATTTCACCATAAGTAGCAGCGGTTAGACGATTTAAGTCATCATACTGAAAGCCGTATTCTTGTATATTTTGACCACGAATACGCCACTGCATCCCTGCAATATTACCATTATATTGTGCTTGTGCATTTAAGGTTGCATTGG
>CAYLSF010001577.1:0-1901 GCA_964385675.1 uncultured Saprospiraceae bacterium | reverse complement strand
GATTTTTTGTAATTTATAGAAAAATTTGATTTAAATCTATTCAACTCGATGCCAAGTTTGAGTACGATAGAATGGTCCTAAATACCCTCTCACTTTAAGTTTATTTTGTCCTTCCGTCCAAATTTTACATTTATAAATCTTACCTTTTTGTGGATCAAGTATTTTACCACCACTGAATTCATCACCATCTTTTTTAAGTTTAGTTAAAATAACCATACCTAAGATCTTCTTATTGTAACGAAAATCACCTGTAGGACATTTTTCACAAACAGGATCTTGAGGCTCATTTGGCTCTCTATTTAAAAATTTAATGATTTTACCATAATACATACCATTTTTGGCTTTGTACACTTTGACATGGCTTCTAGCTTTTCCTGTTTCATCATCAATGGTTTTCCATATACCGACTACACTTTGTGCAGTTACCATTGAAATCGTCAGTAGTAAAAAGACGCTTAGTGATAATAATTGCTTCATAGTTAAAAATTAATTGTCCCGATAGCTATCGGGATTGTTGCAAATACAGGCAATACTAAGATTGCCTATTAGGTGAAAATAAGTATATTGTTATATTGACTTATTGCCTTACTGTTTTATTGATTATTAAATCAGAGCTTACTTATGACTTATTACTTACTCTTTCCCTCTTTTTTCATTACCCTTGTCCAAATGTCAGTATGCCCGATAATAGTTTTTTGAATATATTTCCTAATTTTGAGTGTACCATTTGGCATCAATCTAATATAGGCTTCATACATTTTATTATTAGGATAGTGTAAAGCCTGTCCATCTCTAAGGTAATCTAAACCGACTGCTTTAAAGTTAATTAAAATTTTTTGGTTGGGAGTTAAACTATTTTTAGAACTTAATACCCGTCCATAATACTTAGAGGTATCTTCATCATAGCGTTTGTATTTAGTGTTTTTTCTTCCTCGATAGATTATGATTTGAGTATTTTTATTAGCATTTTGCCAAGTGCCTTCTACTGTTCTTGTATTGGTGTTGTTCATTAGTGATTTATTTAGATAAGTTTGATATTACCATTTCTTAACGTAAAAAGATTGGGTTTTGGTTTAGCTTATTGACGTTAAAATTTATTTTTTGACATAAAAAATAATTCTATAAATCCCTTTAGAGTATGTTTAAATTTTTCACAAAATTGTTACAGCACAAAAAAGCATCGGATACAGTAGTATTCGATGCTCATATTTTCTAAAACCTATATAAACTCAAGGTTCACGTTATTATCTTTTAAATAAGTTTCCTAACAACCCTTTTCCAATATCTAATGCTTCATTTACGATACTACCATCTCCATCTTTATCTAAAAAACTAGTAATCAAGTCAATCTGACTATTTTGAGTTTTAGACTGTTGTCTAGCCCCTGTAAATTGATTCATCACTAAACTTGCAATTCCACCAACATCTAAACCACCTTGTTGTTTTTGTTGTCCTAAGAATCCCATAACAATAGGAGCTAGTTGTGTCATCAAATTTGATGTTGCACCATTATCTAATCCACTTTGCTGACTAATAACTTGCTCTACATTTCCTCTCTTATCTCCAAATAAATGTTTTAAAATTCCACTTCCCCCATTTGTATCGTTTCCTGATGTAACAAATCCCATCAAATCATTTAATATACTTCCATCATGATCTTTATCTAAGGCATCTGCCAAAGAACTAGCTCCTTCTGTAGTTGAGGCATTGTTGGTTAATGCTTTTAATAAGGTAGGTATAGCACTTTGAATAGCACTTTGAGTTTCGGCAGTTCCGCCACCAATTTGTTTGCTCAATTGCTCGATAACTGGACCAGACAATTGACCTTGAAGTAGATCTAAAATGTTAGACATTTTGTATTGAATTAAAAATTAAAAAAAATAATTGGTTAAATCTGATAG
>CAYLSF010001576.1:0-1906 GCA_964385675.1 uncultured Saprospiraceae bacterium | reverse complement strand
GACTAATAAATAGATCGCATAAATCGCAATAACTAGCACAATAAAAATTATCATGGTCGTAATCCAAAAAGTGCTTGACGTTAAAAACTCCATAAGTTCACAATTCCATTTTCAACAAAAAATTGATCTTTTCATCAACATATTCTTCTATTTTGAAAAATATGTAAACGAATTGTTTGTAATTTAATACAAAATCGTAAATACTGTCAACTTTTCAATAGAATTTTGACGGATAAAGCCTTGAATTAGATGAAAATAGTTTAAATATCAAATATTTTATTCAACTAAATTAGTATTAGACAGGAGCGGGTTGTAAACCGTTTTTCTTGAGTGTTTGGTCTTGACTGTGTTTTGGAATGGTAATGATGAATGTAGAACCCTTTCCTAATTGAGAGTGTAAGCGAATATGCCCACCATGATAAGTTGCTATCTTCTTGCAAGTAGAAAGTCCTATGCCTGTGCCTTGATATTTTTCTTGTGTGTGTAAGCGATAAAACATATCGAATATTTTATGCTGATATTCTTCTTCTATGCCGATGCCATTGTCTTTAATATAAATCAGATATTCTAACGCTTCATTCTTATAATGTATATCAATTTTAGGGTGAGGGGAATCATTGTATTTTATCCCATTTTCAATTAAATTTTGAAATAAAGAAATCATTTGTACTTCATTACAATATATAGTAGGTAGATTGTGTACGTCGATAGTAGCATTTTTCTCTTGAATGACCTTGTTAATATTGCTTATTGATATATTTACAATATCGGTTAAATCCTTATCTGCAAAAGAAAATTCGCCATTGTTGAATCTTGAAAACTCTAAAATATCCTCAATCAAGGTATGCATTCGTTTGGCATTCAAGGTAGCAAATTCAAGATATTCTTCTATTGAATCCGTTTTTCCTTTGCGAAGTTTGCGTTGTATTAGATTTAGGAAACTATTGATATTTCTTAACGGTGTTTTTAAATCGTGAGAAGCCACATAGGCAAATCGTTCTAATTCTGTATTAGCATTTTCTAATACATCATTTTTTGATTGTAAAGTCTCCAATAATTCTTTAGCTCTATTTTGATGATCCTTATTTTCATTGATAAAGAAAGAGGAGGCTGAAAATACTGAAAAGAAGCAGGTCAGAAACATAAAATAGAAGACAGATTCACTCAAATTATCTATCAATACAGGTTCATTGTAGTATAAAAATAATGAGGCTACACCATAACAAAAAATAATAACTCCAATCCACATAAGTTGAGTCTTCTGCTTATCAAAGAAGATAATAATGGTAGTGATCAGTGGGAAAAATATAAACTCTGTACCAAACCCTCGCCCAAATAAAATGTGTAATATACCTACTATAATAGATATAGCAGCGATAAAATAGCCTCTAGCGGCGTTTAAGCGATCAAGATAATTTAGAAGGAGTGTAATAGAGAAAAAGAATATGATAGCTACACAAAGCGTAAAGCCTATTGGATCCATAACAACAATTTCTTGAATCATTTTAAGTGATACAAAAAATGAGAAAACGGTCACTATTCGATTCAGTAATTTAATTCGCTTTTTTTCATATAGACTATATTCGTCTCGAACCCCTAAATTAAATATCTTATCTAGCATGAGTTTACTACATTAACCTTTGAAAGAAATAACAAATTGAGATGCACTACACAGCATAGCCGTAAATTTCAAGTATCAAATTCCAAATTCTAAACCTGTCTGTCGAATAGGTTGGTTTCAAAACCAAAATTTAGACTTGGTATTGAAAGAACTTAAAAGTTTGTTTCTTAAGAGACTTCCATAAGAATCAAGAATATGATATAATATTATTTCATTTCAAAATATTTTATTGTTGATTACCATTATATGAGCATATGTGAAAGGGTAGCAGTTCTTATGATTATT
>CAYLSF010001575.1:0-1909 GCA_964385675.1 uncultured Saprospiraceae bacterium | reverse complement strand
ATATTGCTAATGTAAAGGTAGGGCAACGCATTAGTTATACTGTTCCTGCTTTAGGAAATAAACCATACAATGGTAAAATTACCATTATGAGTAAAGAGTTCAATACAGAAAATAAAACAGTTCGTATCTATGGAAGTTTGGATAAGAAACGTCCGAAATTTATCAAAGACCTTTTTGTAGAAGCTAAAATTTGGCTGACTAACCAAACCGTACAAGCATTGCCAGAGAAGGCAATTATCAAAGATGGTGATTTTTCTTATATCTATGTTGCTAATGACCAAACGAGTGACAATGAAATTGAATTTGAAGCAATCAAGGTGATTGAAGGCATGACAGACAATGGTTTTACTTCCGTAAAATTGATTGATGAAATACCTGCTACAATGAAAATTGTAACCAATGGAGCATACTATGTTTATGCTCAATCAAAAGCAGGTGAATTAGCGCATGAACATTAATTAATTTTTAGGCTTGTAAGGTCTAAATGGTCTTACAAGCCTTATTATAAAAGGATTAAGTTAGTTTTTTCAGATGGATAAAAAATTTCACTTTAGACAAAACTATGGTTTATTTTTCGGAGCATTAAACCAAAATAAACCTCATAAACACTATGCTGTACAGATAGGTATGAGTTTATCGTCAGCCTTTAGATTGACTGTTGATGATAAAATAATTGAAACGAATACTTGTTTTATCAATTCTAATCAAAAGCATCAACTAATAAACGAAGGCAATCAATTGACTATTTTAATCAATCCTATTAGTAGAATTGGGCATTATTTGATTTTAAAACAAAAAGAAGAACAAGGCTTCGAACTAAATACACACCTATCAGCAGCATTCAAAAAGGTATTAGAAAACTACATTCGTTACCAATCATTTGAAAAATTATGTTTAGATATTCACCTGTTACTTAATCAAAGTACGGATGATTATCAAAAAGAATACTATGTAGAAGATGATAGAATTTTAAATGCGATTGAGTATTTGGATAAAAATTTTGATAGAGTAGTCAGTTTAGAGGAAATTGCAGCTACCTGTTTTTTATCAGAAAGTAGATTTTTACATCTGTTTAAAGAAAAGACAAATATTAGTTTTAGAAGATACCAACTTTGGAACAAAATCGTAAAATCACTTCCTGTATTGGCTTCTCAGAGTATTACGACGACAGCACATCAACTTGGTTTTTCGGATAGTTCGCACTATACCCGAACTTTTAAAGAGACTTTTGGGATTACTCCAAAATTTATAGCTTCTTCAAAATAGCCAGTTTATACAATTTTAAGAACTTTCATTGACGGATATTTGCATTAACAAAAAAAGAAAACAGTTATGCAAATACGATTAAAAAATGGAGATACCGCTCCCGATTTTACGGTCACTTCGCCTTGGTCAAGTACGGAATATACTTTTGTTAATAGACCTCAAAAAAATGCTTCGGTAGTGTTCTTTTTGAGATATTATGGATGCCTTATTTGCCAATTGGATATTAAAAAAATAAGAGACCAAATTGATATTTTTAATCAAAATGACCTTGATGTTTATGTGATTATCCAAAGTGATACGGCGACTATTCAATCAAAAACAACGGAAACGGATTGGAATTTTCATATCGTATGCGACCCAGCGGCAAGTATTTATGAAAAATATGGCGTAATGTTAGGGAATATTTTTCAATTTCTACATCCAGCAGGTTTGCCCAAAGTCGTAAAGTCACTAAGCGTCGGTCATAAACACGGTAAGTTTGAAGGAGAAGAAACACAGTTGCCCGCTGTTTTTAGGATAGGCAAGGACAACAAAATTCAATATGCTTACTATGGTCAGCATATTAGTGATTTACCTGATTTTCAAACAATTATCAGTAAAGTATCTTAAAATTAAAACAATTAAAAATATATAAAAATGAATA
>CAYLSF010001574.1:0-1911 GCA_964385675.1 uncultured Saprospiraceae bacterium | reverse complement strand
TATGGAGAATGATGCAGAAATATAGAATCCATATAGACATTTAAAATAATTTAAATATATAAGTTATTGATAAAAAATCCTTAATATGTAAAAATTAATAACTTCTTTAAATTTATTTTATTGTTATCAACATAAAACACAATTAGTTTAATATTTTTGTTAATCGCGTGTTTTAGGGGATAAAATGGAGTAACTAAATATCCTAACTTAAGAACCAAGTTATCAAATTATTAATTTTTTTTGGATTTAAAAGGGAGTAAATAGACTAAACAAACTATTGTAAAATCAGCGTCTGTATTATCTCAAACATCAATAGAGACCACCACTAAGTTTTTACAATAAGGTCTATTAAAAACGTTAAGTATGCGACATATTTTTATTGGGCTGATCATTTTGATACTAGGAACGGCACAAACTAAAGCAGAGACAAACACATTAATTACAGGGGTGATGGAAAATACGGGTGAAATAAAATATTCGCCTAAGAAGATGATTAAGATGGAAATATACACGCCTCATTTAAATAATGCTGTAAAATACCATAAAGTAGGAATAAAGAATGATAGTTTTGAGTTTAAGATCAATTTAGTAGAACCACAAATTGTTACTTTAAAATATTTAAGAAGAAAAGTTTATTTATTCTTACAACCTAATGATACCCTTCATATTGAAGCTGACGCAGATGACTTTTTTCCCTCTACCATGAATTATTATGGTAAAGCTGCCATTAATAATAATATTTATAGAGATTTTTCACAACAGTTTCCTGAAGATAGAAATACTTTTCGGGTCATGCAATATCGAAAAGGCACAGTATATTATAAGGTAGGTAGAGATTTGGACTCTGATATGAGGCGTAAAAACCACACTTTATTTGAAGAGCAACTAACGAGTAATAAAGATGCCAAAATGCTAAAATATGCGGAATTGAAGAATAAGTATGGAAAACCATCTGAATTATTTGATCAGTATATGTGGGCAGAATCTAGCTATGGCTGGGCATATTTTATGTTAACTTATGGACATTGTTTTGGTTTTAGTCATAAAGCACCTCCTGAGTTTATGTTTTTTCATCACAAAGTACCTTTACAGAATGACCTTTCAATGGGTAATGAAAAATATAGAAACTATCTAGTCGCTTATATAAATTATGAAGCGATGCAAATGACTGAAAATGAAGATAGTTTGTATTTAATCCAATATGAATTGGCAAAAGAAAAACTGAAAGGTCGCCCTCAAGCTTATGTAATTTCAAACTTATTGGTTAGAGGATTTGGAAAGCGTAAATTAAAATTATTATTACCTCAGTACCAAGAGTTTTTAAAAGATAATGAGCATACAGAATTTAATCAAGTTGTAATCGATAAATATCAAGCTGTAAATCGTTACTCTCCAGGACAAAGGGCTCCTGATTTTTCTTTAGCAGACACAAGTGGTGTTAGTATATCATTGAGTGATTTCAGAGGAAAAATAGTCTATGTGGACTTTTGGGCATCTTGGTGTCGTCCTTGCTTAGAGAAGATGCGAAAAATGAAGCAAGTTAAAAAAGACCTTCGAGATCCAAATATGATATTCATCCATGTTACCTTTGATAAAAATGTAGAAGAATGGAAAGCAGAAATTACAAAGAATGGCTTTAATGGTATTCACCTTCAGGCTCCTGAAGGTGTAAAGTCATTGGTTGCCCAAAATTATAATATCAAAGCACTTCCAGAATACTTTATCATCAATTCTAATGGTTCTTTTGCTGCTAAACCTATGCGATTTGACTTGACGAAAGTACAAGAAACGCTTAAAAGATTATTACCATCCAGCAGTGATGTAGCACAAGATAGGGGTGCGTTAAATCAAAAATATAGCGATCAGAATTAAGAAAACAAGACGATTAAATCAAGTAACCGAAATTTAAAT
>CAYLSF010001573.1:0-1912 GCA_964385675.1 uncultured Saprospiraceae bacterium | reverse complement strand
CATGTGATCAAGTAATACAAAGTGGGAGTAAGTGCCTGGGTTCTCTTCCAGAAATTTATTTAAGGTGCATGTATGAGTAGTAATGGAATCAACAGAATTTGAAATGGGAATGAAGTTATACTCCCAATATAATAGACACTTGAACTTTTTAATGCTACCGAGTTATCCAATTCTTCTATCATTACCCCTACTGAATTGATATAATTAGAATGGGCAAAATAATTTTTATTGCCCCGTTTATAAATAAAGCCAACATGATTCGATAAACCGATGACAAAGAGTTCATTATTGGGTTTTGTATTTAAATATGCTTTTAATCTTTGAACAGTTGAATATCGTTGAATCGAAGTTGTATCACATAAATCTCGAATAATATTCGCTGCTGCTTTTTGAGCGACTTTATATCTATTGAGTGGTACACCAATGTGTTTTAGGGTTGTTGAGACAAAATAGCCACAGGCAATTTCGCCCTGCCGAGGTTTATTGGTGTAGCCATTAAAATCCCAAGGTGTGCTTAACCAATATTGAAATACAGAATCTATTAGAATATTAGAAATATACTGTTGGGCTAAATTTATTTTTTGGGATTGCTCAATATCTTGTCGATTCGTCAATGTAATACGCTCCCGTTTAATTTTTACTTTAAGTTTTTGATAATTTGCAAGATGTGAAGCAACATCAAAGTAAGGTTCTTCAATTTCTACAGTTTCTATTGGATGAATTTCAACCTTAGGCTCTTCGGTAATTTCTATGGGTTTATCTTCAATAGCAGATTCAATATTTGAGGTCTTATCAACTTGACAAGATTGTACACCCAAAAGAATAGAGATAAGAAATATTATGTTTTTCATTGTGCTGAATTATGATAACATGCTTGTTCAAATACATATACATAATTCAGATTTTTAGAAAAGATACAATTTCAACTCAATATCCAGACTTTATCTATTGTATGAATAAGCTAATAGAAAAGCTCCTATGATTCCAAGCACAACTGTTGTCACAATTCCTCCAATAGAAGTATCTCCTCCCTTCAAAATCATATTAACTACATTTGATAAAGTTGCCCCTAAAAGAACACCTCCTATTGAGGAAACGATTTTATTGACCTTACCCCTTGAAGATGATATAAGATAATTGCTTGCCTTTTCGATATGAGTTGCAGACACACTATCCAGATTCTCTCTTTCTGCATTTCTAATTGATTCTCTTATCAGTTCTGATATATAGCCCTCTATTTTTTGTTTAAGTAAAATATATGCTTTACCAGAGAATTGTCTAGTAGAAGCTTTCTGAAGTTCTTTTTCAAGTCCTTCATCAATCTGTTCTTCAAATGGAGTTAGTTTATTGCTTTCGTTATCATCATTTAACTCTACTTTTGGAATTATTTTCGATTTATCTTCTTCCATGGTCAATTATTTCTGCGATTTTATGATAGTTCTATCTATTTGATTTAAGTAAAATGAGGAAAGTTGGTTTTTTAAGATAGTTTCTTGTGATTTTTCTTTTCCATTTCTGTCAATAATTATTTGAATAGTGATAATTAGTATGACTACTAATAACATTATAACTAATAAATAAATAATATTACTATTTTTAGAAACTTCAAAAAAAGAGAATTTATTTGTCGTAAATAAAACAGCTATAGAAGAAGTAATAATTCCGATAACTGATGCTAATATAGAACTGTAAGATTTTCTCACCGATTTTTTTACTGTATTAAATGTTATTGAAAATTCTTGATTTTGGGATACTACATCTTCTGTAAAATCCAGTAATTTTAATAACATTCTGACAATACGTAATTTTCTAACGTTATATTCTTCTGATGTAATTAAATTCTTTCTATGCAATTTTTTAATTTCTTGTAAATTAACATGAATTAACATTATCTCCTCTTCAATTTCTAATG
>CAYLSF010001572.1:0-1913 GCA_964385675.1 uncultured Saprospiraceae bacterium | reverse complement strand
GTTAATCTCAGCACAAGCCCCTGTTTTTAACCAAGGGTAATATTTTTTAGCTCTTTTATTTGAATGTTTATCGTATATAGAACCCCATTGAACCGTGGTAAAACCATTATTAAATAACATTGCTGCACAAATCTTATCTTGATAAATTCCACCCAAAATAGGTTTATGTGTTTTGTTAATAACATCTCCTTTTAATTTTTGCAACCTACTGATAACAATATCCTTAGTTAAATCCTGTCCGTGATTCAGCCATACGCCTATTTTATACAATTTATTATCATGTACATCATTTAAGTCCGTAAATTCTACTGAAATATTAAGTGTAAGTCCCTGTTTTATTAATCGATTAATATCGCCTTTAAAATGCTTAACATTTCTAATTTCATTTTCAAGAATAGTGAAAAAAGCATGTTTACCAACAACACCACCAGGGAAAAATACTTTTATATCCTGCAATGCTGTTGCTAATTTATCATAAGCTCTACTTTTAATTATATATTCACTTCCTTGCTTAGGTTTTTCTTCATTAGGTTCATAAATATGTCCCAAATCTATTCGAGCTAATCGCCCATTTAACAACTCTCCTTTTTGATTACTTTGAATCCGTTTTTGTCTTATGATACCATTATTAAGAATACCTTCATTCGGTTGTTCTCTTTTTAATTCAAGGAAGGTAATATTAATATTTAGTTTTCTGATTCCTTCAGAATATGCAATTGTACCTAAGTATAGTGGATTATCAATAAAATCATTCCATAATACGGAGTATAAATCAGTGATTTCTCCCCCAAAATGTCGTTCTCTATTTAAGCCTGTCCAAAACGCTCCTTTTTCTAATAGAAATTTAAGTAAAGGATGTACTTCAGAGGCTAAGGGACGTAAGTTACTAACAATTTGTGAACCAGAATATTTTTCTAAAATAGCTTCAATATCTGTATGTGGATTATTTAATTGTTCTGTTACTCGTTCTGCACGTTGTTTAAATTCCCAGCTTAAAGCAGTTAAACTATGTGCACTAATATTATGAGCATAAGAGTCTAATAAAATAGCAAGGATTGCTGTCTTTCTATGTTGTTTTAAGAGTTGTAAAGGAACGTTATTATTTTCTGTAATTCTTCTTCGTATATAAGAGTAAGAACTTACATAGTAAGCCCTGTATCTTAACTCTTTAAATAGCTTATTTTTATTATGTTCTCTGTAATAACTCTCACTAGTCAACCACTCTAAAGGGATTAATGAAGGTTTATACATATTATCACCCACAACATCCCAATCAATAAGTAGTCCCTCATATTCGACACTAAATGATTTAATTAATCGTTTTTTAATTCTTCTTTTATTGAAGAGATCGCTATGCCTATAAGTTCCTTTGCTTTTTTCTGGTTGATCTTGTCTTTGTCTATTGTCAAATATAACATGTATAATTCCATCGAAACTACCAAACTGAATCAGAGGAAAAGATATAAACATATCTTGGTTTATCTTAAAATAATGATTTAATATAGGGTATTCCAATTGTTGCCCCTTATTCCAATTAGATATATTACCAGAAAAATACTCCCTTAAAGGCTTTACCATACTATCCTCTAGTCCTAATTCTCCACTCTTATATTCATTAATCAGGAAACTACCCTCTTTTTGCTCTTCAAGAGGGAAATTAATTAACTTTTCCCAAAGTTGTTTTATTGTAATTGTGTTGGCACCCAAGAAATTTTTTTGCTCTTCTACTCCACCATAAATATATTTATTACTATTTATAGTTTCTTGACTTGTTCTATCTAGGATGTTAAGAATAATTGTAAAATGAATATCATAATCAAATTCATCAGCAACTAGAGTATGGAAGCGATTTTGAAGTGCATTACAGAATTCTTCTTTGAATTTGGGTAAAGGTATTTTAAGAGCTTCTTTAT
>CAYLSF010001571.1:0-1914 GCA_964385675.1 uncultured Saprospiraceae bacterium | reverse complement strand
ATGTCACAAAAATCGTTAGATGTAATTATTAGATTGGCATCAGACCAATTCTCAGTCCCTAATGCAGCAGACCGTATTGTTCCAGCTTCAGAACTTCCCGATGTTTTCGCACCGCCTCATCATGGGCCTAGAAATATTCCAATTCATGTTAATGGTGTAGATCATGGTGATAATTTCACACATTTTCCTATCGTGAATTCAGGTGTATATTATCTATTTTTACCTCATGAGGCAAGAGCAGTAGATGTTTTTGATATGCACTACAATGGGCCTTCTCAGCAAGAACCTTCTTTCTTTCCAATCGAACTTGAAAAAATACCATCAAGTAAGCTCAAGGGAACTCCTTTCGCGCAAGGCTTTAGAACAAAGTCTACTGTGATCTTTAATCAAAGTGATCCACAACCGATTGCTATTCATTTTAGCGTTCGTTCTGATGCAGATGATTTTACATTACAGTACATCGTAGTGAGCTAAGACTATTAGTGGTCTACTGAGAAACTTGATTTAGAGTCTTTTTGAAAAGTTTCTTACCAAAAGACTCTAAATCAATTTAAGATAATCGAGTTTCCGCTTTTAGTCCAATTATTCAATAAATTACCTGACACAGTAATAAGTATATGTTCCAAATACTTCGACAGAATTTCCAATCAATTTAAGGTAAGTTATTATCTAATCAATGGAGCATTGACTAGCATTTAAGATATAAGGCTATTGTCGTCCTGGTGGAAAAGTAAGTTTTTCATTAGTTGAACTTGTAAAAATATTATAACCTAGACCTAGAGAAAACCAAGTTCTTCCTTGATGTGACCATTTGACATTCGTATTTGTAGATTCGTTGATGTAATCTTGCCCCATAAACAGACCAACTTGAACCTTTGAAAATTCAAAAACACCACCCACCTTGAATGAGATAGCACCAACAGAGACAAATGAACTATCTGCGTTTGCTCTAGCATTGACACTTGTGATTCCAAGACCTCCCATAATGTTGACATAGTTAGTATTCGTATACGGTGTCAATCTAAATCTAACGCCAAATAAACTAGATAAATTTAAATTCGTTTCATAACTGAATGGATTGTTACGCACCTTGACTGCCATAGAAGCAATACCCATTGCAAATTTAGGCCGCATACTATATCGCCTAATGGTTTTGTACCTAAAATCCGTGGTACTCATCAAAAAGTAGGCTCGCCTAGTTTGTTTGTCATCAGCATAATTAAAAGCTGCTACTTTTTGAGGTTCTTCTGTAGCATCCCATTGCCAAAAGCGTATAATAACCATTTTGGTGTTGGTAGTAGGGTCTATTTTACTACCAATTATCGTAAAGGTCGCATCTATTGGCGCTTCGTATAAGGTATCTCCTTTCAGTCGATTTCCAACTATGTCACATAGATATACAGGGATTTCTACTTTTGTTTTGTAATGAAAACCGATGGTATCTAAAGAGCCAATTGTATAATTTGCTAGACTTATTGGATTTTGTGGGTAAATGCTTTGAGTTGTTGCCCCTGCTTGATTAATTGATCCAGCCTGATTTAAGGAAGCGGTTGGATTTACTGTACTGTCCGTTTGACTCAAAGTATTAGTTGAATCTCCTGTATTGCCTGTCTGATTATTATTTTCTCCTGGGATGCCATATTTTTTTATTGCAGCTTCTGCCTCTTGATTTACTTCTGCTTGATTTACTGTTGTGTCTGACTGAGCAAAAGAAATGAAGGTCTGAGCAACAAAGAGTATGCTCAATAATACATTAATAGTTTTCATAATCGTAAGCGTTAATGTTTAGAATGAATCAATCTCAAAATAAGAAACATATTTTAAACCTGCTAATGATTTTGATAATGATCTAAAAAATCAAAGGATTTTTGCTGGGATAAGTATTGAGCTATATTTTTATAAAAATAATCGATT
>CAYLSF010001570.1:0-1916 GCA_964385675.1 uncultured Saprospiraceae bacterium | reverse complement strand
AAGAGCTAAATCTTCATATGCTAATCCATGCTTTCGACGGTAATTTTCAATCTTAGCACTAATAGAACCATCTGACTTTTTGAAAGGATCGAAACCTAAGAATTTAAGTATAACGGGTAAACTGGAAATTAATGGTTCGTTACGATTAATTTCCCAACCAGTAATTGTATTCGTAGTAACATTTAGTAGTTTAGCAACCTGTGGTTGAGATAACCCTCGATCTAGTCTGGTCTTTCTTAGGTAATCTCCAATCGTCTTTAAATCAGTAGGATAAGCTGGTTTTTTAGGTCTTGCAGCTTTAAGCGTTAGTTTGGGGAAAAGGTGCCGCAACCACATGGGTTCATAGAAGCCACCAAAATAAAACTACTTGGATAATCCACCGAAATTTTTGCTCTTGAAATCGTAACTCTACGTTCTTCCATAGGTTGACGTAAAACTTCTAAGACTTGACGCTTAAATTCGGGGAGTTCATCTAAAAATAAAACACCATTATGAGCTAAAGAAATCTCACCAGGCTTTGGAAAAGAACCACCACCCACTAATGCAACATCACTTGTCGTATGATGCGGTGCTCGAAAAGGACGAGTAGAGATTAATCCTGCATTTTTAGGTAATAAGCCTACCACAGAATGAACTTTAGTAGTCTCTAAAGCTTCATGTAAATTTAAAGGAGGAAGGATAGTAGGCAAACGCCTTGCTAACATAGTTTTACCTGCTCCGGGCGGGCCAATTAAAATAACATTGTGACCGCCTGCTGCAGCTAATTCTAAGGCTCGTTTTATGTTTTCTTGACCTTTTACATCTGAAAAATCTACATCATGTATATCTAAAGTATCATAAAATAATTCTCTTGTATTGATTTCAATAGGCTTTAAATCACTTTCACCATTGAAAAAATCAACAACTTCTTTCAAGGATTCAACACCATATACATCTAAATTATTAACAATTGCGGCTTCTTTAGCATTTCCTTTAGGCAAAATAAATCCTTTAATATACTTTTCTTTCCGAGCTTGTATAGCTATCGGCAAAGCATCTTTTATGGGGCGAAGACTTCCATCTAAGGATAATTCTCCCATAATAACATATTCTCCAATTCTATCGGCCTCAATTTGTTTCATGCCTGCCAACATTCCTATGGCAATGGGTAAGTCATACGACGAGCCTTCTTTTTTTAAATCGGCAGGTGCCATATTAACTACTGTTTTTAGTCGGGGTAGTCTCAAACTAGAATTTTGAACAGCAGCCTGTATTCTTTGATAGCCTTCTCGTACTGCATTATCGGGCAAACCTACTAAGGAATAGCCAATACCCATACCGACTTGACCACCTACATGAACTTCTATTGTTATCATTTGGGCATCCACACCATATACTGCACTTCCATATGTTTTAACTAGCATTTTGGGTTGTGTTTAATGTTTTGAAAATTGTGAAGCAAGTTAAGGAAAAATTTAATTTGCTAGGCTAGATTATGAAATTATTAAAACGACAAAAATAAAAGGCATCTATATAAATTTAATTATAACTGATAAACTAAGAATTGATATTTCGTTCCGATTAATTAGTCGCCTCTTCAAGAGGAGTCGCTTATTTAAACAAGTCATTGAACAAAATTGAACAGTTTTTACAAAAAGTATCAACATGATACTTCTTTTTAGTTCCTTTTAAGTTTCTCTATCTAAATTTCTAAAGCGTATTAGCTTCAGAAATATGCTCAATTACCCATATATTGCTTTAGTATCTTTTGTTTAACTATTAAGTACAACAATTTAGTCACCAAACAACCCAATATTTACAGCAATTCTCGGTTTAGTATTTTTAAAATATGTAATCAATTGCACCTTGCTAAAGCAAGGTGAGTAATGGATGAATTTTATCGGGCTTTAGCCCAACATTGCATTATTTTGGGCTAA
>CAYLSF010001569.1:0-1918 GCA_964385675.1 uncultured Saprospiraceae bacterium | reverse complement strand
ATTCAAGTTTTTTTTATAAAATGACACTAAATATAAAAATTTTGGAACAATTTATGAATTTAAATATATATAAATAAAGCAATGAAGATTTGCTAAACTAAATGATATTTGAGATTTTTGAGTAATTGTCCAAATCAACGAATCAAACTATAGTTACTTAAAAAGTCAATTTATAAGTAATTATAAATGAGTGGTGTTATAAATTGGGTTTTATAAAAAAAATTTGACTTTCAGTTTTAAAATTGCTAAAAAAGTGTTACTTTTCTGACAATAAATTGTCTCTTATACAGAAGATACTTGTTTTTTGAAAATATATAGAACACCATTATTAAATTTACCAACGTGAAAGGGAGTAATCCTTTACTATTGCTGGTTCAATAAATCCTTATTTACGTAATGACAACAACTAAATCCCTTATTTTTTGCACACTAGCATTTCTCTTTAGTGCCTTCACCGAACCGGATAAAGGTGCTTATTTTGAAGTGGCTACCGTTAGTGAAGTGAGTTCATGGATGGAATCCATGGTGCCTGACGCTGAGCCTCCTTATTATAAAATACGCCTAAAAGGTGATGATTCAGAACTAGGAATGATTGTCTATCCACCAATGTCTGATAAAGAATTTACGGGGGATGACGTTTTGGCTATGATTGAAGAATTATTGAAATACAAAGGTGATACTCGAAAGTGTTTCATGAAAATTAAATGTAATACTAAAAATTTGGGTTACGCTGGTGCAAAGAGTCAATATTCACTTCAATTAGAGGCGTTGTATATTATTAATTCACTTTTCTTTAGTGATTTTACGACTTATTCTCCTTGTCCTATTCTAGTAGATAGTGCAACAGATGAAGAAGCTACAATCGACGGTGCTATTATTGATAAAGCTTATGTAGCGTATGAAGCCTGGTTTACCAAAGTGAAAGAGATAGGCGTAGCTAAAGCGAAAGCCGATAATTTAGAGCCGCTAGCCAATAGCGGTTTAAAATGGTTTAAGTAACATTTTTTATTTTTGATATGAATATGAAAAAGGTGATATGGTTTGACCATATCACCTTTTTTGGTTGGTTTTAAAGTAATCTGATTTTATCGAAACGACTATCTATCAATTCTTCTAAAAGGCAAACGCATGAAAATTTAAATTTGCTGAAAAACACTACAGACATTTCTAAGCTTAATTCCACTATCTTCTTGTTTTAAATAGAGATTTGAAGCAAATGCTTTACTAAATAAAATTGCCACAAACATATTATATTAATAAATAGTAATAGCAAATAACTTTTCAAATATTGGATGTATTGACTTTATCTTTATGGTTTTAATACCAAATCTTTTAAAAAGTCATCATATAATTTTTGAGTTAACGAATCACTTTTTTGCCCAAGCCCTTGAACGACAAAAGTAGATTTTTGATTACCGCAGATGAATATATAAATTAGACCTAAATTTTTATTGCCATCTTGGTTGACATCTAACAATAATCTATATCCTTCTATGTTATTTGTTGTCCAGTTGCCTTCCTCTATTACTTTAAGGTGTGGTATTTCATTCTTATATTTATTCACAAACTGTTGAGCTAGATTCTCCTTTGAATTTAGCAGTAACGTTTCTGGTGGGAGTTGGAGAATCATTAAGGCATTTTTAGAAGTTTTATGCTCAAATCCAAATATATTGGCATTATATGATACAAATGTCCAATCATTATTTTGATTTTGAATTTCAAAGTTAGCATGAGTTTCTAGTGCTGATATTTTACTTTCTTCATATTCAAGAGAATTCAAAATCGAATTAATTTTAGCTTCATCAATCAAACTTGTTGTGTCATTAGCAATAGTATTGATCAATACACAAAAGCTACTATCCCCTAAAAATACTTGATAAATAGCCGGTTTCGATTCTAGTGTGATTAGGAGTGCCTC
>CAYLSF010001568.1:0-1918 GCA_964385675.1 uncultured Saprospiraceae bacterium | reverse complement strand
AAAATTCCCATTCTAACAAAAATTCAGTTACGGTTGGCTTGTTGTTAAGTTGCAATAAATTTCCATCATTGGGAATCATTTCCTCAATATAGACAAAATTTGAAGCGATATTGATAGTTTTGGATAACAACTGGACTAACAGGGGATTTTGAAAATCAATAAATTGTGGTTTATAATTATCTGAAGTTGGTCTTTTTATGGCATTTCGCTGTTCTAGTCTAATAAATACCTTTTGAGGAATTTCCTTTTCAATAATCCATTTATTGAGTTGAATAAAATAATAGGAATCTGACTGACCTTTGTTCTTTTTGGGAAACATTGGGTGAGGAATAACCCATTTTTTACGTTGAATAATTAAGTTTTTTTGTAAAACTATACGAGGCACAACGGTAATTTTATCGGAATTTTCAGGAAATAATTCTTCTAATATCTGTCTTACGGGACGTAGCGTAGGTGGATTATGTGGAACAAATGAACTTAACATACGATATAAAGGAGACCTTCCCTGTAAGGTTTGAAACCCTAAGTTAAAGATAAAAACCTCTTTTTGAGAGGGAATATGTTTTAAGTAAAGGTTATTATTTTTATAGATTATGCTAAGGTCACTAATAGAAATTTGTTGACTGTTAGGTAATTGATTATGTCCATTTGGGGTTTTTACTTCATAAGACATTAATGGTGGATGGATATTCGCATTAAAATAGGAAGCATCGGTATTATCACAATAAATATGTTTCCCCATTAATGCTTTATTCCTGTGTTGTATCATTGAGGAATAATCCTTAGGAAATAGATGAAGAAATCGTCCAAAGTATTTGCCATATCCTGTAAAAACACCATTCACTACGCCTTTTACCGTATTACACTCTTTGTACAATTGGATAAATGTTCCATACGAATTAGGCGAAGTCTGTGGTAATTTGCTTTCTCCAAAATCCTCTTTCGTGATTTCTAAAACATTACAGTCTTTTTGGCGTAGCCACTTCTCCTTTAATTGAATTAAGAAGTTGGATAGGGTAGGAGGAGTGGTGTTTAATACTGGGTTTTTATGATACATTTCATAAAATTCTAATAATGGAACTTCATCGGTTGATTTATAATTTTGATTAAAAAACGCTATATAATTCGATTGTTCTTTTGAAATATCTTGATGTAAATGTTGTAAAAGCAGGTTTAAAGGATTTATTAATTTATTAATACTCGTTTTGTCTAATTTACCTTTTAAATTGATAGCAGCATCTTCATACAAAATTTGTTTTAACTTAAAATTAAAGGGCAAATCTAATATTCGTTTAAATCCATGATTGTTAGTCGGTATATCCTCTTGATTCCTTTTTGAAATTTCTTTTTCTAATAACTCGCCAGCGTTTTTTAAAAGGGTATTAATTTTTGTGATAGTATCTATTCTATGGGCTACTGACATCATAGAAAAAGTATGTAGTAAATCTTCAATTTGGATTAAGTTACTTAAGAATGAATTTAATGTAGAAGTTTGATTATCAATTGATTGTAAATAGTGGATGAAAGGTTTTATCCAATGACTTGTTGTGCCAGATACAGGGAAAGATAATTCTAAGAAACCATAGTTTATCAATTGCATCAAATAACCTTCTAAATCTTTATAAGGTGCATCAATATAGGCTTGTAAATTAATGATAGTAGCCTTTAATGATTTTATAGAAATTTGATTTTGCAGTGTATCATATATTAAGTTAAGCACTTCATCAATTTCTATATTTTGAATAGATTCTACGTTAAGTGTGTTGAGTAGAAAGGAGAAAGAATTATCTTTTTGCTGAATGGTAGGATTTAAGGACAAAGGTAAATCTGCCCGAAATTCTGGGAGTTGAAGTAAGAGATTACTGAAATATCGAAATAAAAAATTATTTAATCTTGTTGAGGTTTTTAAAATATTATT
>CAYLSF010001567.1:0-1922 GCA_964385675.1 uncultured Saprospiraceae bacterium | reverse complement strand
ATTAAAAAAAATAACCAGATTACTGTTTAAAAATAAGTAATCTGGCTATTTTCACTGATATTGATACTCAAACTTACTTAATAACTAGTTTTTTAGTTACTCTCTGACCATTAATTTGCATGGAGATAAAGTAAACACCTGCAGATTGGTTCTTTAAGTGTTGTCCAATTGCATATTGATATTCACCAGCAGGTTGATTTTCGTCTACGATATAAGCTATTTGCTTACCGATTAAGTCATAAATCTCAATAGAAATTTGACTAGGGTTGGATAATTCATAGTTTAATGTAGAATATTCAACCACGGGATTAGGAAAAATTTCCCATGAAGTTAAAGATTGAGGTATTTCACTTGTTGAAGTATTGTCAATAATGACAAAAGTGACTTCTTCAATTGCGCTACAACCTGTAATAGGATCATTTATAGTTAGAGTATAAGTCACAGGACCTGACGGAAATGGTGTAGTTGGTAATGTATACATTGGTGTAAGACAATCTGTGCAAGATAACCCAGTTGTTGGAGACCAACTGTAAACATGATCAGGTGATGATATATTGGGATTTGCTTCTATCAGAAAAGTATCAGAACTTGAGGCCCATAGTGTATCCATAGATGTAGTAATATCGGCACTCAACTCAGAAATGACATTAACTCGATATGCAAATATATTTGTACCTAGAATAGGGCAGGCATCATCATTAGCAGCTATAAAGAAATAATGTGTTCCTACATCTGAGGATGTAGGTGTCCATCTGAATTCGCCAGTAGGGTAAGGTAAACTATAATCTACAACAAATGAAGCACCTTGAATACCATAATTCCATTCTAATTCAAGATTTTGTAATTGGGCACTTGGAACAGCTTCCTTATCAAAACCTTGTATATCGAATACAATCTCTTCATTAGCACAAATATCTATACTAAATGATCCTGAGTAGCCAGTTGAATCGGCAACACCATCTATACCCGATAATATTGGTAGGTTATTAGTTGAACAATCAGTTACAGTAAATTGTAGATCACGATTGATTTCACCTATTTTTTGATTGTTTCGATATTCTTCAATTTTAATACAAATAACACCAATTTGGGTAGTTGTTGGTATGATGATGATTTCGCCACTTTGAGAATTAATACTTTGAGTGGAAGCTATCAGAGGATTTGTTCCAGATAAAGGGTTGTTGTAACTTACATAACTAGTTGGCCCATTATTACGACAAGGAATGAAACTATACACTAAAGAATCTCCTTCTGTATCTACAGCACCAAAGTTATATCTATTTTCTTGATTAGCACATAGGAAGAAAGTAGGATCATTATTGAATGCAGGAGAGTTATTACAAAGAGTGGCATTTAATCGTGCATCTACATACATTCCTTCACTACCTGGATTGCTTAATGTTGTGATTGCAAAATTTCGACAACAACTTTGCCAAGACATTACCCAATCACTACAATTACCTGGTAAAACGACTGTTCCTCGATAGAAATATTCTTGAATGCCATATTGTGGACCAGGGCCATCACAGAGCGTGGGTTCTGTTGGGCAGAATGGTGTTCTATCAATTGGACCTCCTAAGTTTGTTAGAGTAGTATTAAAAGTACCACAACTAGAAGATAAAGTAATAGATTGATTTGAACTTAAAGTGATACCATCACAATCACGGAAAAGTCTAAGATTGATTGAATATGAATTACCGCCTAGGCAAACATAACTAAAATCACCACCCATAATGTGAGTAGCCTTACTTTCGTTATTTAATCCTAACATAAATAATGCTAAGAAAATGTAAACAATAGAGGTGTATTTGTTTTTTTGCATAACAATTCTATTTCATTAAATAAATTTAGCTCTAAAGGTTAATTAACAAATGAAAGATACAATTTAATGCAAGATTAATAAAATATTATTTGTGAAAAAA
>CAYLSF010001566.1:0-1924 GCA_964385675.1 uncultured Saprospiraceae bacterium | reverse complement strand
CAATCCGTTATGCGGACGATATGGTAATAATTCTTAGACCTGAAGATGATGCGAACGATATACTAGATAGAATCAGTCAATTCCTAGCTGACAGAGGAATGAAAGTAAGTGAGAAGAAAACAAAGATAACCGCTGCGACAGATGGATTTGACTTTTTAGGCTGGCACTTCAAAGTACAAAGCAACGGAAAGTTTAAAAGTTTTCCCTCAGTGGAAAACTTCAAAAATTTCCGTAAGAAGGTCAAAAAAATTGTCAATAACTCGAATTATGGTTCTAAGGTAAAAGCACAAAAGCTAGCACCAATAGTTAGAGGTTGGAGAAATTACCACAAGTTCTGTAAGATGGATGGTTCGCGATTTTCGCTATACCACATGACTCACAGAGCATATAAGGTATTTAACAAAGAAACAAATCAGAATCGCCACTCTAGTAAAAAATTACTAGACAAAGCGTTCCCTACGGTTTCTTACTCCGAAAACAAACACGTCATGGTTAAAGGAAATAAATCTCCCTATGACAAAGACATAACTTACTGGAACAAACGCAACAGTAAGTTATACGACGGGCATACCTCTAAAGCCCTACAAAGGCAAAACCATTCATGTGCAAAATGTGGTTTGAAATTTACAAGCGAAGAGCGAGTTCACTTACATCACATTGACGGTAATCATAACAACTGGAAAACGAAAAATCTAGTGGCAATACACGAGTCTTGCCATGATTATATTCACATGAGCAAGGGCAATTAGCCCGTCGAATATCGGGAGCCGGATGGCGTGAAAGTGGCACGTCCGGATCTAAATGAGAGGTGCCCCGGATAATACCGGGCATCGACTCAACCAAAACCGTAGACGATTAGCAATTAATGCAGTACTGATAAATAAAGGAGTTGTTGATTAATGCTAGTAGCAGGAGATGAACATAATTCGATAGAAGATGCGATTATATATGCTTACAATCATGGATTAACTAAGGATAAAATTTTAGAAGTTGTTGATTATAGTTTATCAGATGATTTACACAATAAGGCAGCTAGTATAATTGATAGTTTAAATTTCAATGGTAATTCAAGATTGGTTTATTTTGACGATTTCCCGCAATTATTCAATCATATTTTTAATTTAGTTTATCAAGGTTTTAGCGATGATGATATATTGAATCAATTGTCTAGTAGCTGTGACTTAGAACAATTTGAATTTGCCAAGTATGCTTTGCGATATATTTCGATTAATCGTATTCCCTCTGTCTGGGAATTAAACAATGTATATAACGAACTAATTGGGCTTGAGATTGATGAGCTAATTAAGCGATGCGAAGTAATTAAAAATTTACAGAATAAACGAGTTGCTTATCAAATTATATTGCAACATTTTTACAAAGCATTTTGTGATGGTCAATCAATTAAGTGGTTTATGGATATTGCGAATCAAACCACTGATGAAATCGTAAAAAAGTATTGTAATCGTATTGCTGTGATGATATCCAAAGCTAAGGGGATTGAACCGTCTTTACCCGAAAGTAATGCTCCAGTTTCGATGACTTCTGATGATTCGGGAAAGCTGATTATAGATACATTAGATGATTTCAAGATAAACGCGAACTACATTGATTCTCAATGCGGCCCCACTTTTAATCGTATAAAAATTAAGCTTGGTAAGGGAGTATCATTCAAGAAAATCCAAGATTTTGGCAACGACTTCGTACAGCAACTTGGCGATAAGCTAAACATGGAAACTCCACCAATGGTATCCGTTGTTCCTGGAGGTGCTGCTATTGATATTCCTCGCAGGGATAGAGAAATTGTTTATTTCAAAGATTATGTTGATTTTTCCGAGCCTATAGATATGCACAATATTGTAATCCCTGGTGGTATTGGTGTTGATGGGAATTATGTTGACATTCCGTTATCCGATGAAAACGTAAC
>CAYLSF010001565.1:0-1924 GCA_964385675.1 uncultured Saprospiraceae bacterium | reverse complement strand
ATTTACATTGAAAATTTAGGAATAGACTTATTCAAGTCTATCGCCGTATCTGTCTAATTAGGCTTATTGGGTCTATCTGACCTTACAAGTCATTACTTGTATCAGATTTCAATGTAAAATGATAAATTCAACGATAAAATTCTTTTTAGAGAATAAGTTAGTCGCTTATTTACTACTGATATTGTTTGTTGGTTGGGGCTTAATCAATGCACCATTTGATTTTAATATCAAAAACTTACCACGCAATCCCGTAGCTGTAGATGCCATTCCCGATATTGGCGAAAACCAACAGATTGTCTTTACCAAATGGATGGGGCGTTCTCCGCAAGATGTGGAAGACCAAATTACCTATCCTTTGACTACGGCATTGTTGGGTATTCCCGGTGTAAAAAGCGTTCGTAGCAATTCCATGTTTGGCTTTTCGAGCATTTATATCATTTTTAATGACGATGTAGAATTTTATTGGAGTAGAAGCCGCATCCTCGAAAAACTCAACTCACTTCCCGCAGGAACTTTGCCCGATGGCGTTCAGCCGTCATTAGGACCCGATGCGACCGCACTCGGTCAAATCTATTGGTACACACTCGAAGGGCAGGACAAAGACGGCAATCCAACAGGCGGTTGGGATTTGCACGAACTCCGAACCATTCAAGATTTTTATGTTAAATATGGTTTATCATCCGCCGAAGGTGTAGCGGAAGTTGCCTCAATAGGCGGTTTTGTCAAAGAATATCAAGTCGATGTCAATCCCGAAGCCATGAAAACTTATGGCATCAAACTGTCGCAAGTCATGGCAGCTATTCAAGGTAGCAATATTGATGTTGGTGCTCAAACCATCGAAATCAATATGGCAGAATACTTTGTCCGTGGTTTGGGTTATGTCGAAAACATCGAAGACATTGAACAATCAGTCATTAAAACCAACAATAACGTTCCGATACGGATTAGTGATATTGCAAAAGTAAATATAGGTCCTGCAACTCGTCGAGGTGTTTTAGATAAGTCGGGAGCAGAAGCCGTAGGTGGCGTTGTAGTTGCTCGATATGGTGCAAATCCATTGGAAGTTATTGAAAATGTAAAAGCTAAAATTGCAGAACTTGAACCAGGTTTAGCCTCCAAAACCTTAGCGGATGGTACAGTTTCGCAAGTCAATATCGTGCCTTTTTATGATAGAACACAACTGATAAATGAAACGATTGGCACACTTCAAGAAGCACTAACGCTTGAAATTTTGATTACTGTTATTGTAGTGATTTTAATGTTAATGAATTTAAAATCCTCGATTTTGGTGGCAATTACATTGCCGATTGCCGTCTTGATGTGCTTCATTGCCATGAAGTTTTTTGGTGTTGATGCCAATATTGTTGCCTTATCAGGTATTGCGATTGCGATAGGTACAATGGTGGATATGGGTATTGTGCTGATGGAAAGTATGGTCGCCCGAATAGACGAACATGGCGAAAAGGAAAGTTTATTCACTTCGATTTATGAAGCGACAACAGAGGTGGCAGGAGCTGTTATTACTGCCGTAGCAACTACTGTGATTAGCTTTATTCCTGTCTTTACGATGCAAGCAGCAGAAGGGAAGCTATTTAAGCCATTGGCTTATACCAAAACTTTTGCTTTGGTTGCTTCGATTATTGTAGCGATTACGATTATTCCGCCTTTAGCACACACTATTTTTGGAATAAAACTCAAAAATCCTTTTAGACGAAACAGAAATGTTAATCAATCCAATTCATCGCTTCAAGCCTTTTTTAAAAAATATGGCGGTTATTTTAAAAATGCCTTAAATATCATTTTGGCAGTTTTAGTCACTTACCTTTTGGCAAGTGAATGGATGCCTTTAGGCGTAACAAAATCCGTATTCTCCAATTTCCTATTTTTAGCAGTTTTGGCAGGTAGTTTAATTGGTTTCTTTTAT
>CAYLSF010001564.1:0-1925 GCA_964385675.1 uncultured Saprospiraceae bacterium | reverse complement strand
AAACTATTGATTATTAGTTGATAGAGTTTTGTCTGAACTCTAATTTGAATAACTGAGCGTGGGCATAATTTAATCATTTAAAGTATTGAAATGACGCTTTAATAGAGTTATGCCCCCTCAATTTGGATAATTTAATAACCAAAATATTAGGTTCTAAAAAAATTAATACTAAATCATGAATCAGGAAGGTATTATTAAATTTTTAACTATTTTATTAATAACAATAAATTTATTTTCATGTCATCGTATTACAAAAATTGAAGGTGTATATAATCATTTTTATACACAATACGAGACGAATAGTTTTTTCCAGTTAGAATTAAGAAGTAATAATTATTTTATTTGGAGGTATGATGATGCTATATTTGGTGCTGATACTACACTTGGGCAATGGTTCTTAAAGAAGGATACATTGTATCTAAATAGTTTTTTGAAAGAAAATATTTATGAAGTTGAAAAACAATATATTAGTAAATTAGATAGTTTAAAGATTCATTTTAAAGAAGGAGATTATAATTCAGTTGGTATTGTTGAAACTATAGAAGGAAAGAAGTATATAACAGATACCAGTGGTGTAATTAGCTTACCCTTAAAAGTAAATACTATTAAGATTCACTATTTTGAGGATGTTCAGACTGTACATTTAAATAAAAAATTTAATTACTACATATTAAGAGCAAAAGAGAAATTTGACTTTACAAGTTGGATTCCCCCGAAAAAATTATTAGTCAAAAAAGATGGACTGTATCTTATAAATAATGGATTGCAAGTTGATAATGTTCCTTATATAAAATCACTAAAAGCAGACTAAATATTTATGATAATGGTATGATGCGAGTATTGCGAGATGGTCGGCGGTTGATCCCTTGGCAGAGCAATATACAACGACAAGTACTTATGCTTATGTATTGAATAATCCGATCATGTTGATAGACCCTGATGGACGGGAAAGTATGAGTTTTGCTACTTATCATGGTCAAGGGAGTATGTCTGGATTCCCTCCTACAAAGAATTATGAGGCTTGGAATGCTGAGGTAAATGCAAAACGTGAGGCGAGGCGGAAAGCAGAGAATAAGACCCCCGATAAGTATAAAAGTAGAGCTGATAAGATAATTAAAAAAGCTATGAAGGCGATAAAAAAGGCTAATAAGCTTACAAAGAAGACAAAATATGAACACGCCTTTATTGTTACTGAAAAAATTAAAAATGGGAAAGGGACTGGCAAATTTAGGGTACATAAAATTAAGACGGATGGTAAGAAAGATAGGGTTACTCAGGATTATTCAACGGTAAAAGAAAATGAAAGAGTAGTAGCGTCATTTCATACTCATCCTCCAAAGGCAACAAGAGAGTATGGTTATCGACCTGCTGGAGGGCATTCGTCAAGAGACCTTTTTGAGTCGTATACTGGACTTGAGGGACTAGCTTTGGAGGCTGTAACTTCTGAGCAAGATTTTCATAGAATTAGTTTAGTCTCGGATGGCGAAAATGTATATGCTCTTATGGTTACAGACGCAGAAAAAGCTACGAGTCATGCATATGGAGATGAAAGACAAATAGTTAATGAAAAGGCTTATTGGCAGGCTGTAGAGGATCATTGGAAAAGTCAAGGACACCAAAGAGATCATGTAGGATCGAAAAACGCTGCAATTAGAGCTGCTATTGGAGGAAGTGAAAATGGCTTTGCATTTTATGTATATCCTATACAAAATTAGGTGTTTTAATAAATTTGATCTTAAATTAATTTTACTTAAAGTAGTGTGTAAAATATATTTTGTGCTTTTATAAAATTGGATTTACATTTTATGCACTACTTTCAATTTTTTGTTTAATGAATAAAATAATATTATTTTTAGCTACACTTTTTTTATTTGTAAGTTTATCTTCTTATAAGAAATCAAATAACTTTGAACAAAACTTGATAA
>CAYLSF010001563.1:0-1928 GCA_964385675.1 uncultured Saprospiraceae bacterium | reverse complement strand
ATTATTCTCCTTTTTAGGTTATATCGTATTGGTAATTTCACTTACTGAATAACCAGAAAGATAACCAATAGTAATAGTTATTGAACGTGCAAAAGACAAACTTTTTCAAGTCTATAAATACAAAGAAAGTTAAATAACTTCTGTTCTATTAAAAATAGGCAACATCAAAAACCACCCAATAATCAAAGCAACAACACCTATCCAGATCACTTGTACATAAGCCACATCACTTAGAAGTAAAGCCGCTAAAGCAGGGCCGGCTGCACGTCCACCCATATTAACAATTGTACCTAAAGAAACTACTTTTCCACTAATATCGAATTGAGCTTGTATTTTTTGATAATAGGGAATTAAAAATGCCCAACCACCACAGAAAATACTCAACCCTATCAAATAAATCCATTGAAACTCGGAGGCTAATAATGAAATGGCACTGATAATCATAATGAGAATGCCTCCAATAAACGGTTTTTTAATACCCCATTTTGTACCGATTTCTAAAACTATCCAACCACTTGCCAATGCGACAACACCACTTACACTCAATGCAATGCCTGTAAAAGTAGAAGAAATAGCTGCTTCTTTGGCTATACGTTCCAAATATGCCCACACAACACCTCCAGCTAACTGCATCATGAAATAAGATAATAGGGACAGTACCACTAACCGCTGACTTAATAAGTCTTTTAAGGAAATCATCTCTTTAGCTCGAATAGGAGGAAGACGTAACATAAAACTACCAATAATACTGATAGTAGTCAATAAGAGTAATGTACCAAACCCTAAGATAAGCCCATACCACTCAATTAAATCGGGGAGCGCAAAAAGAGCCAATATAGACCAAAAGCTATAAACCATGACATAGATGCCAAAGGCTTTAATATTGTCTTTAAAACCAGAAAAAGCCGCCATAGCTCCTGCATAGACCAAACCGCCAAAAAAACCACTTAAACTTCGAATCACCAACATAGGAAATTCGGCTTGGATAAAAATAGAACCTACATCAAATAAAACCAAGCCAATTAAACCAACCTGTATCATACGAAGCAATGAAAAACGACCAATGAGTAGCGTTATCACAATTCCACCAATGGCAATGCCAATCACATTGACCGTAGATATCCAGCCTACCATGGATCTATCAAAATTTAATTGATCCACGATACCGCCCAATAAAACAGGCTGAATAGTCGTAAAGCCGAGTCCTGTGACCCCCATCCAACTAATGATGAGAATGGATAGTAAATTTTGATTGGAATTATCCATGGTGTGATTTTATAGTGTATTGTAAATGGTGAACGGTAGGCAATTTTTACCTTATAACTTAAAATAACAAAGGAGAAGGTCATCACCTTCTCCTTGTAATTCTTTTAACCCTTCAAAGTAGTTTTCTTAGCCGTTATTTTTCATATCTTGAACCTCTTTACGAATGTCTTGAGCAAGGGTTTTCATTTCTTGCATACCTTTACGGACTCTAGTACCAGCAGCCTTATTTCCTTTGTCATAAAATTTGATAAAGTCGTCTTCTAAGCTTTCTAAAAGGCTTTTTACTTCTGAATATCTATCCATGGTGAAAAAATTTGGTTTTAAAGTAATTGTAAATAATTTATTAACTGACACAAATGTAATAAATCAAGTGATTTGCCAACTTTTTTTTCAAATTTAAAATGCTAAAAACCCCTTTTTTGTACTAAAAATGCCGTTTTATGAAATTTCTGTGAAAAAACTCTTAACATTTACCTACAAAAATGAGGGTTTAGAATACTTGATTATGAGCGTAATATATCTTTTGAATAATCGCTATAAGCCAAAAGCCAACCCAAACTAGATAGAGTGAGTTGGCTTTATCGGGGTATTTGGGGTGTGGTAATAAGGCAATAAACTATCTCTAGGGTTATATCTTCATAGTATGTATCTGATGATTTGAA
>CAYLSF010001562.1:0-1931 GCA_964385675.1 uncultured Saprospiraceae bacterium | reverse complement strand
GATATTTATTTTAGTATTCTAAAAAAGTACCACTAATATTATTTTATTGAATCAAATTTGAAAAATAATTGTTTAAATTATACTTGTTTTTCAAAATTAAAGACTTGCAAAAGATATTTAGAAACAATGTCACATTGAATTTTATCATGGAGTATTTTTTGCATGAAATTCGCAAACAATAAGAATGAAATCAGCACCAACATATTTTCAGCAAGTGTATGAAGTTACACAGTTAGTACCAAGAGGAAGAGTTACCACTTATGGAGCCATTGCAAATTACTTATCATTGGGTTCTGCAAGAATGGTCGGTTGGGCATTAAACAAATCTTTTACCAGTGATAATCCTGTACCTGCTCATCGAGTAGTAAATAGAAAAGGAGAACTTTCTGGTAGAGTGCATTTTCCAACACCTACAATGATGCAAGAATTATTAGAAAATGAAGGTATTGATGTTGAAAATGATAGGGTCGTTTCTTTTAAAGATAAATTTTGGGATCCTTCTGTAGAATTAGAGTGAATATTGGAAATAGGATGATACACAAGGAAACTACAAACACCGTAAACTATGAGCGTCAAAAATATTGGAATAAGTCTTTTATTGATTGGCTTATTAGTGGTAACAGGTTCAAATCAAAGAGTAGCAAGTACTATTTATTGGTCAGAAGATAGAAAATTGACATGGGAGGACTTTCAAGGGAATCCAGACTATAATTATGCAGATGTATCTGCCTTAACTTCTTCTGGAATTATTCACTTGAAAGGGTGTGAAAACGGTAAAATTATCTATAAAATTAAAGCTTATTTTGAAAAACAACATTCTTGGTTCAAGCCTGAGGCCAAGACCAATCATCATTTAGCACACGAACAAATTCATTTTGACATTACAGAATTGTATGCCCGTAAGCTTGAAAAAGCTTTGGCAAAACATGATTTTAATTGTGAGCAAGAAGAAGAATTTCAAGCTGTGGTCAATGAGTATTTAGCTAAATGGCAATCTGCTCAAATCAATTATGATTTATATACACATTATAGTATGAAGCGTACTCGTCAACAGACCTGGAAACATAGAATAGCTATGGAATTATCGTTGGTAGAGCGTAATAAATAAAAAGTGTTCTATTTTATTTAGAGTGCATATAGTGGTAATTTTTGGATTAACCTTTACAGCTAACGACATAAATAACTTTAGATTAATTTAAGATTTCAAGACTGATTATCATCTTTTTTATAGTATTTCTCTTTGACTTTATTCTCCATACTCAACTGCTACTTATTTTAGCAACTTTTTTATTGACAATGGTCTCCCCCTTTTTATATCTAAATAATCGAAATTGGATTGCTTTATGCATTTTACATGATTGATTAGGTCGTTTTTTCTGCTATACTTTGATGGAAAATTTCTTTGTTGCATCCTTTGGGGTATGGGGTTAAAACGAAGCAGTCTCAATTATAAGACTGCTTCATTAGTTTATTCAATCTTCTTTCATTATATCTCTTTTACACAGCCGCCATAAATCCAACCTATTTTCTGCGTCTCTGGATCTTTGATTTTATACCATGGTTTCGATTCTTTTTTGCCTCGTATTTCTATGATGTCTTTGTGGCTTGAGGTTTCTATTACTTTTAAGTTAATCTTATCCTTAATTACAGCTAGTGCTGTGCCATTTTGAGCGGGTTTACTTCTTACAAGTACATCATCTACAACCACTTTTATCTTTTTATTATTAGTCTTTTCTATTGAGCCTATTGTATTATTTGTTGTCGCCTCTGCTTCTTCAGCAGCATCCTCAACAGCTTGTTCTACTTCCTCCAATTCTTCATTTACCTTTCCTAAGTCCAAAGATAATTGTATTCGATTTTGTGTATATTCGACAAATAGTAAGTCTTCTCCAAAGACAAAGGAAGCATCCTTTTCAGTTTTTAATTTAAAT
>CAYLSF010001561.1:0-1931 GCA_964385675.1 uncultured Saprospiraceae bacterium | reverse complement strand
GAAAACTTAGCCCTTGAAGCAAAACTCAATAATAATAATAGATTATGTATCCTATATAGAAATATTGGTCTGTGCTATCAAAGGCTTAATGAATTTAATAATGCACAATCATATTTTAACAAAAGTTTGGCTCTAGCATTAAAACATAACGATACCTATGAAATAGCTAGAGGATATAAAGAAAGAGGACTTTCTTTAAAAATACAGCAAAAACATAATAGTGCTTTAGACAATTTACGAAAAAGCTATTTTTTAAGTAAAACCCATAACTACAAACAAATTTTTCTGGAATCCTCTATCTATTTATCTGATGTTTTTTCTAATCAAGGCTTATATGACTCTGCCTTTTATTATTCTACCGAATATAATAATATAAGGGATAGCTTATTACAAAATGAACAAAAAACAATAAGAGAACTCACAAGTTTAGAGAATAAGATAGAACTTCTAGAAGCTGAAAATTTACTAGCTAATGAACAAATGAATATGCAGAAAATGCGTATTAATATAGGGTATGGTTTATTAGTTGGTTTATTAGTCTTTGTGGGTTTAGGATTTTTAATTTGGCGAGAACGACAACGTAAGTTAATAGCAGAAAAAAATAAAGAAATCGCTGTTAAAAGTAAACAAGTAGCCCTACAAAAAGAGCAAATAGCCAACCAAGCAATTGATAAAATGATTAAGGAACAAGAAAGCAAATCCATGCAAGCACAATTTGAAGGAAGAGAAAAAGAACGCCAAAGAATTTCCAAAGACTTACATGATAGAGTGGGTAGTATGTTATCTATGGCAATTATGTATTATCAATCTGCGGAATCTCAACTAACCAAAGTACAAGCAGAAACCAAAGAAATCTATCAAAAAGCTAATGAATTACTCAATGAAACGGTTAATGAAGTACGCAGAATTTCACATAACTTATCTGATTTTGGCTTGAAGGAAAATGGTTTAATCAATACGATACAAGAATTATGTGATTCCTTGAATCAAACTCAAAAAGTCCATATCGAATTTTCTAGTTATGGCTTAATCGATGATCGAGCGATAGAACAAAAAATTCAATTAGAATTGTATGGGATCACACAAGAAATTATATCCAATACACTAAAACATGCAAAAGCAACCGAAGTCAATTTAGAATTGAATTATTTTGAAGATAGTATTATCTTAATGGCAACAGATAATGGAATTGGCTTTGATGTAGAGACCATCAAAAAAGGGATTGGTTTAAATAATATGAAAGCTAGAGTTCGATCTGTTAATGGAACATTAAATATTGACTCAGGGAAAGGGGCAGGAACGACTATATCCATAGACGTTCCCTTGAATAATCATTTAAATAAAACTGTAGATGAGTAAAATAAAAATAGTAATTGCCGATGATCATCAAATTGTTATTGATGGAATCAAATATATTTTAAAAGAACATGATGAATATGAGGTGGTAGGAGAGGCATTAAATGGGAAGGCATTACTCTCCCTACTTGGTAGTAAATATGTAGATATTGCAATAGTTGATATTCAAATGCCTGAATTAAATGGATTAGAAGCCACTAAGCATATCACAAAGGTTTACCCACATGTCAAAGTCTTAATTCTATCTATGTTTAATGATAAATCTAGAGCAATGAAGGCTTTAGACGCTGGGGCAAAAGGATATATTTTAAAACATAGAAGTCAACAGGAATTAATAAAAGCATTGCAAAGGATTAGAGATAATCAGACTTATTATGGGAGTGAGGTTAAGGAAGCTTTATTTCAAGCACAAATCAGTAAGACTAAAAATGCTAATGCCAAACTTACAAAAAGGGAAATTGAGGTACTGCGTTTAATTCCCAAAGAATTAACAAGTGCAGAAATTGGAAATAAATTAGGCATAAGCAAAACGACTGTTGATGTACATCGTAAGAAATTGATGCACAAGCTGGGAG
>CAYLSF010001560.1:0-1934 GCA_964385675.1 uncultured Saprospiraceae bacterium | reverse complement strand
TATTTCATTATATTTCCACAGTCCACCTTTGAAAAGCTTGAAAACGACATGAAGGAGGTCAATACAAACCAAGAGGCGTTAAAAAGAAACTTTCTGGAACTTACTGAGCTCAAACATATTTTACGGAAAACACAAAACGAATCGGGTGTTGATTTGACATTTAATCAAGGTGTCGAAGCCATTAAGAATACCTTTTACGATTGGTTATCGTATGAAATTTTAAATCAAAACCCAAAGTATTGTTTTATTCCTTATGGTTCAGGGCATTTATATCGAAATATCTTACACACCTTAAAGAAAGAAACTCAGAAAGCCCCAAAAAGAACTCGTCGATTTATGGGGAATATCAATCGCTTGCAACACTGTCATTTTATTGGGGCAACTACAACGAATCGAGAATCTGTTTTAGATAAACTCTATTCTCCTTTTCCGACATTTGAAGAATATAATCACGAACTCAAAGATTGGAGTGCAAAAGGTGTTTGTGGTGCAAAAAGTAGAATTCACGAACTAAAAGAGGAGTTTGTACTAGAAGCCTTACGCATTGCTGATGCCAACCGAGTCCGCTGCGAACCTTCGGGTATTGCAGGCTTAGCCCTACTCCTTCAAATGAAAGATAGAATCCCTAAAGATGAAAAGATTTTAATTGTCAATACAGGAAAATTGAAGTTAAATCAGATTTTGAGGGAGGAGTGATTTATACCATTACCAAAAGATAAATTTATTGAAATTTTATACTTTCAGAAAAAACTGAAACTTCATTGGAGGTGTTTTAATATCATACTAAAACTTAGTCCTCCTAATATGAGAAATATCTTTTTTTACCTATTTGCCAGTAGCTTCTTTTTCTTAGCTTGTGAATCAGAAACGCCTTCTATTGAATTTAAAGACAGTTCTTCCTTCGATGTATTTCATGTAAATATTGGACAGGACACGACTTTAGTCACTCAAAATGGGGTGAAATTCAAAATTTCAAAAAATACATTCTCAACTACCGAATCTTCGATTCAACTGATGGTACACACGTTTACGGATAAGTTTAGCATGGTGCAAAATAACTTATCAACACTGACAACAGATGGACAATTGTTAGAAAGTGACGGAATGTTTCATATTGAAAGTTTACCCAAAGTTGAAATTAATCATAACGCACCTATTCAAGTGAGTTTTCCAACCAATTCTTTCACGTTCAATATGAAAATATTTAAAGGGAAAATGAAAGATGGATTTTATGTGTGGGATGAAATAGATACGTTACAACCGAATGCCACAACAAAAGCAATTGAGCAAGGAAAAAATATTTTTATGACTCATTGTACAAGCTGCCATAATTCCAAATTAGCCCTTGATATGACAGGACCTGCTTTGGGAAATATTACTCATTTTAGAGATTCCGCTTTTTTAGTTGATTTTACTCGAAATTCGCAAGGAATGATTCGGTCAGGAGATACTTTAGCAAATTGTATTTATTATCAATGGAACGGTGGTGCTATGAATTCCTTTCCTTTTTTGTCAGACAAAGAAATTTGGAGTATTTATCAATTTATTAATAGTGAAAGTCGCAATCAAAATATTGCATTAGATTCAATCAAATATATTCAAGAATGTGAATATATAGATTGGGAAACTAGACGTATTCAAGATTCTATTAATGTTAGTAATTTTTTCCGTCAACTTGAAGAAAATATTAAGCAAAATCAAAAAGCAGCAAATCAATTATTTGGATATTACGAGTTTAATATTTCTAGTTTTGGTATTCACAATGTTGACATGTATGGAGCTTCTACCGAGGAGACTATTGATAACTTTAAATTCAAATTTAAAAATACGAATAGCGATTCTATTATTGCCTATGCTATTATTAAAGATCGTAATGCTATTTTAGACTTTGGACAAATACAATATCGAGAGATGTCTCATCTCTGCAGTTTATA
>CAYLSF010001559.1:0-1935 GCA_964385675.1 uncultured Saprospiraceae bacterium | reverse complement strand
ATACTTCACTATTGTGGAGTTTGTATCCAATTTTATGATTCTTATAGCTTAAGAAATTCATCATTATATTTTAATAGCAGGATACATGCAAAATACTAAAAATATAAAGACCACTTATTTCATCATAATCATGTTTTTAACTTTCTTTTCAGTAATCATGTTAAAGGCAAGCTAATAGACTTTTTTTACGATTGAGTAAGATTTTGTTTTTATTATCTTTAAGTTGCTTACTTTTAAGAAGTTTATTCCATTTTTTTTGAATAAAACAAGATGTCAAGTTTCTCAGAATTAAAAAAAGGATTATCCAGCATAGAAATACTTGAAAGAGAGCTTAATCTGAAGCAGCTTCAAGTAAATCGCCTATTGAATATCACTCAGGCTATTAACAACAATGTTTCTGCCCAGGGGCTCTATGATATGTATAGTTCTTTTTTGAGTTGGGAATTAGGGGTGAAAAAGATGATTCTTTTTGTCAAGCAAGATGATGATTGGCAAAGAGCTTGTTTCTCCGGTATCCCAATAGACAAGCTAAGCATTGACATTACTCCCTATTTTGAAAAATTTGAACAGTTAAGAAACTTAGAGGATTATCAGGACAATCCTTTAATTCAAGAGTTTGACGTAGTCATTCCGGTCAGTCATAAGACTCAACCCATTGCTTTTGTATTTATTGGTGGTTTTGGAGAAGATGAAGACATGTATCAGAAGGTGCAATTCATAACGACGATTACCAATATCATTGCTGTTGCTATTGAAAATAAGAGATTATTTAAAAGACAAATTGAGCAAGAACGGCTTAAAAAGGAAGTAGAGTTAGCAAGTGAAGTACAAAAGATGTTGATTCCTAATGAGCTACCTTCTAAAAAGGAATATGAACTTGCAAGCGTATATAAACCTCAATTAGGAGTAGGTGGAGATTATTTTGATTTTATAGAGTTTAAAGACGGTAAAATCGTTTTTTGTGTAGGTGATATTTCCGGCAAAGGTATAGCTGCAGCTTTGTTGATGGCTAATTTCCAGGCTAACTTTCATACACTTATCAAAAAAAGAACAGATTTAGAAGAGTTTGTAAGGGCACTCAACCAGTCAGTCAACATGATAACTGATGGAGAAAGGTTTATCACTTTTTTCATAGCAGAGTACGACATCAATACAAGGAGACTTAAATACATTAATGCGGGGCATAACCCTCCTGTTTTGGTGATGGATGGGCAATCTTACTTTTTAGATAAAGGCTGTACTATATTGGGTTCATTTGAAAAACTACCAATTGTAGAAATTGGCTCAATGGATATTGTTTGTGAAGCTATGATCCTTGCTTTTACAGATGGAGTTACTGATGTAACAGATGAAAACGGAGAGTTTATTGATGAGCAAGAGATATATGATTTTGTAAAAGATAATTATAGATTAACCGCAGTGGAGTTCAATGAAGAACTCATGAAAAAAATAGATCATTACAAGCATGATGAAAGGTACCCTGATGATATCACGATTCTAACCTGTAAGATTTTTGGGTAGATACTTAAAAGGAGAAATTCTATCCAGATAACTCGATAATCTATTTTTAACTGCACTAGATCGATACTATTTTCTGCCCACTCAACTTTTTCTATCTTAACATTTGTTACATTATAAATGAATAATCAGTTGCTCTGGCAATTTGATATAAAATAAAGTTTTATAAATGAGAGATAAGAACATAGCCGGCGTTTTAGCTCTATTTCTTGGATGGACTGGTGTCCATCGTTTTTACCTGGGGCAAGTTGGTTTAGGAATATTATATGCCATTCTTTTATTTACTGGTGTTTCTGCAGTACTGGGCTTAATTGATGCGATTGTATTTTTTTCAATGGATGATCAGGCTTTCAATGAAAAATACAATAAGTCATTGACGAGAAAAAGAAATAACTCTAGAAGAAGAACGTATCAGAG
>CAYLSF010001558.1:0-1935 GCA_964385675.1 uncultured Saprospiraceae bacterium | reverse complement strand
TATTTAAGAATTAATTGTGTTTACCTAAAATCTATCCACCCCAAATCAGAATCATACACTATGACTAGAGGTTCAAACTTTAAGGGCATAAATAAAACATCTAATTTTTTAGATTGTATTTTAAACCTAAAATCATACTGAAGATTATCATTGGTTTGTAAGCAAAACTCTTCATTACAATCTAGACCTTCTTTACATAACTCAATTGTACTCAATGAAATTGGGTAGACATTAGGACTCATAGCACTTCTACACCCCACTTTTAAAGTATCACTCTTTCTCCTTTGTAATAAAACTCCTGCTTCTCCTAACGTACCTAAATACGTTTGATTATTCTCTTGTTTTACTTGAAATATCACTCGCCCTTTAAAGTATTGTTTGGTAGCACCATCTTGAATATTAAATCCACCACAACATTCATTATAATGAAATATGTATTGTTTAGCTTCTGATATATTGCAAAGAATAGTATCCGATTTTCTTTGGCGATATCCATTATAGATGATGGTATCTAATTTATTTGGATTGACCCTTACTTTGACGGGTTTGCAACCAAAAAACATTTTTTGCCCGTTAATAAACCACACAGACTCTGTCATAGATTTTGGGAATTTATCTTTATCTTTCCCAAAGTGCCTTTGTTGCCGATTGATACTGGTCATGAATTCAGCATATTCTTGAGCCAAGACGGCATTTGATAGGAGGCATATCATTAATATATAAATGAGTTTTTCCATAGAGAAATGATTATCAACTAATTAATTGAATTGTAAAACTTCGTTTTTGATTTAAACTAAATTGAACATCTTTAAATTTAGGTGCTTTGTTTGAATTGAATAACAGCTAATTATTCGATTCAACGTTCAAAATGTTTCTACATCTACCTTGATTTTAATTGGAATCTCCCAATTCTTTTTCAATTAATCTAATCAAAGTAATAATATCCTGTTCCAATCTTGAATAATAGGACTGATAAAGGTTTTTCCCTGTTCCTATAGAAAAGACGACGATGTTTTCAAATTCCTGTGAGTCTAGTAAAAACTGATTACTCTTTGGAGTTTTGAGGGTATCTATTTCCCACCAATCATTTCCACCATTGTTGTCTATAACCACTCGAACATTTCCATGCTGTTGTAAGTAATTATTACCGTCTTGAATATAGTTATTGACTTCTTGCTCTTGTTCTGCTATTCGTTGAACTTTACTATCTATGGAAGCAAGTATATGCCTGATACTATCATTGGTAATATCTTTTAAGCCACCAGAGGAAATGAGTTCGGTCAGCGTACCATTTTCATATTGAAACCGCATACTTCTACTAAAAGCCCCTCCCCAAACAGAAGAAAGGTCTTTTTCATTAAATTCATCTGTTGCTCTTGATTTGAGCTGAATCATTTGTGCAAGACTTTTGACAAAACCTTTGGCGTCTTCTTTTTCTTGACGCAATGCGGTCAAGTTACTTGACATTTCATTTTTTATCAAAGCAAGATAGTCTCGCTGTTTTTGCTCCGTTTTGTGAGCTTCATTCCAATTGTTGATTTGTAAAGCAATCAAAATACCAATGACCACTAAGAAAATCTCTCCAACGGCATACACCATATACTTGGAAAAGCGATTTTCTGTAATCAATTTTTGACGGATATTTCTAAAGAATTTTAGCATGAGTTTGATGTCTTATTTTAAAAATTAGAGGTCAGAAGTCAGACCGCTTCGCTGTCAGAAGTCAGGAAAAGAATATATTTGGAATGGATTCGGTCTAACTTCTGCAACAAATAATCATTGATAATCAACAGATTATTATTCAATTTCCCCTTCTATCAATTTAAGTATAGCTTCTATATCAATTTTCAAACCACCATAAGATTCCTTATTGGTAATGGCAGAAGTTGTAATAAAATTAAATAGTAGATTTTCCAATTCTAAAAATTGAAGTCC
>CAYLSF010001557.1:0-1936 GCA_964385675.1 uncultured Saprospiraceae bacterium | reverse complement strand
GTTAAATCTTTATATGGATTAACGAAGTTTAGAAATTATGATAAATGGAAAAAGATTCATGTTGCGGAACAGACACAACAAGGAGAGATTAAACGATTATATACTCTAATCAATCGTTTAAAAGATGGTGAGTTAAATGTCTTAGCACTTTCTTATGCCTGGCGGATCAAACAACTATATCCTGAAGATGAAGAAATCAATCAAATAACAAATCAGTTATTTCAAGAAATGGTCGATCATCATTATGATAATATTCGTGATTTTTATGTGATGCCCCCTATGAAAAGTCTAAATACGCCTGGTTATGTATTAAAAGGTCAAGACAATAAACAAATCCAATCCAAATCTTCCCAAAGGATAGATTTAGACAGAAAAGATTTTATCAAGTATGCTTTTATTGATTATATGAATGATCATGACTTCTTGCAACAGTTTAAAGATTGTAATAAGGAAAAAACACGTAAAAGCAGACAAGCGATTTATTATAAATTATATAAGGAAAAACGTGAACATAGGACGGATAAAAAATTTCCAAATTTAGGATTAAGTAAAGTAGTAGTAGTTAGCCCTACTTACACAAAATTCGTCGTTCGAGGAAAGGAGAAACATAATTTATATCTTGACTCTGAAAAGGCACAGCAATTATTAAGTAAGCGTATTCAAAAAATATCAGCTAAACAAGGGCTTCATGCTACCCTCTTGGATATTAAAAATATCAATAGAAGAGATGTTTCAAAATTTAATGATATAACCATTTTAAATGATTGGTTTAAACAACAAATGGACTTTGAAGAATTAAAAATGTCTGGTTATCAACAAACTCAGATTCAACAAATTGCAGATAAATATAAAACGGATTACTTTGTTTGGGTCGGAGTAGTACACACAAATGATAAAGGGATATATAATCCTAAAAAGTTATACCAATCAAATATAAAACAAACGAGAGACGAGGAAGAAACCCTCTTGTATGTAATGGTATTTGATGTCAATAAATCAAAATTAGAATTAGCCAAAATAGAACATTTACCAGTTAAGGATTCAAAGAGATTAATCAAACGTCATTTGGATATTGCCTTTGAATATATAACTTCTAACGAATAAATATTGAGTATCGAAATCACTAAAGCTACTGGAGAAAAAACGGAATTTTTATCCAATAAATTAAAAAAATCATTACTCCAATCAGGTGCTAATGAGGCACTAGCAAATGATATATTGCATAAAATTAAACCTCAAATCTACAATGGTATTTCTTCAAAACAAATCTATCAAAAAGCCTTTAAATTACTTCGGCAACGCTCTAGAACATTAGCTGCTCGATATAATTTAAAAAAAGGCGTACTAGCATTAGGCCCGTCAGGTTATCCTTTTGAGCATTACATAAGTAAACTCTTTGAATACCAAGGATATGAAGTAGAAGTTGGGGTAAGAGAACAAGGGTACTGTTTAGAACATGAACTAGATGTGCTAGCTACAAAATCTGATATAAAATTATTTTGTGAGTGCAAATTCAAAAACCGACCTGGCGTAAAAGTAGATTCTAAAGTAGCTTTATATATCTACGCCCGATTTTTAGATTTACTCAAAAAATGGAAGCAAGAAGAAGAAGCTATAAAATATCAAGTGGTTATAGCTACTAATACTCGATTTTCAGAAGATGCGATTAAATACGGAAATTGTATGAATATGCGTTTGATAGGTTGGGATTATCCTCAAAAAGGTAACTTAAATGACCTAATAGAAATCTCAGGATTGTATCCTATCACTTGTTTAACAACGCTTACCAAAGCTCAAAAAACTCAATTATTAAATAACCAAATCGTTTTAGCCAAAACAATTTCTAAGAACCCTACTTTGCTTGAGCCTTTAGGTTTATCTATCAGAAAGACAAATTTGATTATCAAAGAAGCTACAGAACTTTGTGATGTATATT